>CADBLV010000117.1 GCA_902795555.1 uncultured Eubacteriales bacterium
CAGCTGATTTCGCAGCGAAAGTGCGTGGATCTCGAAGGAGTCGCCACCCGGAAGACCGTCCTTTTCATCACCTCAAGCCCCGTCAATCCTTCCCTGCACTTCTTTGTCAACATGTTCTTCGGACATGTGTTCAAGCAGCTTTTTGAATTTGCCGAGGATCAGCCGGATGGAATGCTTCCGATTCCTGTTCATGTGCTCTGTGACGACTTTGCCACCGGCAGCTGCATCCGGAACTTTCCCCAGTACATCTCCATTTTCCGCGAGAAGAGAATCAGCGTCACACTCCTGCTGCAGTCGGAAAGCCAGCTGGCTGGAATGTACGGGGAGAGCGACGCGGTGACGATCATCAACGGCTGCGACAGCTATGTCTTCCTCGGCGGAATGGATCTGATGACCTGCAGGAACATCAGCATCCGGCTGGATCGTCCGCTGGATGAGGTGCTCAGCTTTCCGGTTGGCCGGGAGATCATTTTCCGTCGGGGCAGCCGACCGGTGATCACCGATCGTTATGCCATCCGGAAGGATGAAGTCTATCAGCAGCTGCTGCAGGAGCTGGAGCATCAGAAGCCCCGACGGATCAGCCGGGTGATGTAACCCGTGAAAGGAGTGAAGCCGATGTCAGACACCGTCAGCAATCGACATAACGATTTTATTCAGGCCATGCAGAAAAACATGGTCCCTTTACAGGACGCTTCTCCTGCCGCGCCCGAAGCAGACACCGACGAGATACTGGCGGAAGATATGTTTCCGCTGACCGATGAGGATTTCAATGATATTCTGACTGCTTCCGAAAATCTACATTCCGATGCCGACAGCGAATACTGGGACGAGGTGTTGGCGGCTGAAGTTGAGCGTGAGTACAGGAAGCTGTTCGGATAATCAGAAGAGAAACAGAAAGCAAAAGCAGGAAAAGGGAGATTGTGAACATGAATCAGAAAGAGCGGAATATTGAAGTCTGGATCAGAAACGCCGGCGGGGATTTTCTGATTGTCCGCCGGATCACGAATGTTCCCGGCATCCCTTGCTGGGAACCCATCCTCACGGAAGGGTCGGATAAAGAACCGGTCATGGAGACGGCCGTTCGGGGAACATGGGAAACGGTGGGTCTCACGCTGACGCCCGCCATGGGAGAATTCATCGGGATGGCCGATGGGAAGGATTATGGATTGGATGAACCGATCATCACGCTGCGTTTTGATTATCAGAACGAGGATCTGGATACATTCTGTTTCGGAAATCCTGAGATTCAATCCGCCCTTTGGGCCTCCCCCGCCCAGATACATGAGCTGATCCGTGCCGGACTTTGGAATCAGACGGATCCGATTCCCGGCCTGACTTCCATGATTGGTCCGATGATTCCCTTTGGACAGTTAAATCGGCATGAAATGCGCATCGCGATTGACAGTAATCATCTGCTGACAGACATAATGCTGCGACAGAAAATCTTTCCGGAAGCCACACGGCTGTCCGTCAGTGCGATGGAACAGATTCGTCTCTGGGCCTCAAAATGGAACCTGACAGAAACAGACGCCTCAGCACGCCATCTGATCTATGCTTATAACCAGTCTGCCCGCGGAGCCTTTCTGTTGAAACAATACGATGAAGCCAGACAGGCTTATCAGGAGGAACTGCGCATCCTGGAACAGCACGGTTGGAAAGAAAAAACGTCGTCCCTGCTCCGTCGTATGGCTGAAACACATGGATTGCTGGAGCTTGTTTTGATGGAAAACGGAAATCATGAGGACGCGAAACGGGAGAGGAAGATGCGTTATGATCTCCTCCGCGAATGCAGACGGCTGGAAGAAGAGAAACGAACAGGCGAACAGCTCCGGAGTGCGAAAGTTGAATCTGATGAAGACGATCTGTCAATCATGGACGACTCCTGTCTCTCCACCACAGATGATTTGAATGAATCCGTCACATGCTGTCATTCCGGTTCAGATCAAGGGCCGGTGGATACGCTGACGATTTCGGATGGTTTCCGGGGAAGACCTGTCACAAAACTCACCGGACTTTTGCATACCAATCTGGACAATCTGCAGATAGTTGATCTGATGGGAACCTCGATCAGAGATATCATCGGCAACCCTTTTGCCGGGTGTAAAAATCTTCGGGAGATTCATCTTTCTCCGGATCATCATGCTTTTCGGATGGTCGGTAATTGTCTGATGACCGGAGACGGTCGGAGGCTGATCCTGCATCTCCCTGCCGCGCCTGATACCGTCTGCGAAGTGCCGGAAGGAACGATCGTCATCGGAAGGGATGCCTTCCACGGTTGTGTGAACCTTGAGAAAATTGTCCTGCCTGCCGGAGTACGGATCATAGACGGTAATGCGTTTTATCGCTGTGACCTTCTGTCAGAGATCAGCCTCCCCGACAGTCTGGTCGAGATCGGCGCCTGGGCTTTCGCCGGCTGCAGGGCGTTGACGAAGATTCGAATACCGTCCTCCGTCCGACGGATTGAAGAATTCGCATTCTCCGAAAGCGGTCTGGAAAGTGTAATATTTCCCGAAAAGCTGGATTTACTGGATAGCTATGCCTTTTCCTTTTGTGAAAACCTCACGCAGGCGGATCTCCCCGTCGTTATCCGCGAATCCGGTGACAGCGTGTTTGAAGGAAGCCCGATTGACGCGCAGTTTCCTCCATTCAAGGATAATGACACAGATTGTTTTCAGGATGAATCATGATGGGTTTCTCTATCTTCCTTTTCGGAAGGGCGGGTCAGGCCCTTCCGAAAAAAACAGGAAGTCCGCGAGGGCTCTCCCCTACCCGCCTGCTTAGCTCTCTGTCTGCAGGAGTCCCGGCTTGCGTCATCGATGCCTTGGATGGTACTTGACAAATCCCGCCTTTTTCGGTATGATGCACATCCACACGCTTGCAGGACGTTGATCCGTAAGCCTCTGCGAATACAGATACGGCAGAGGTTTATTCATTTTGCCGGGAAAGGATAATATGGAATCAGTTGACAAAAAAGATCCGGCCGAAGCAATGGAATCCGTCCCGTTGCCGGATCATCCGGCCGCGGAAGAAGAAGCGCTGCATCTGCGGCAGACCTGCGACACCATCGATCGGGAGATCCGTGAGGTAGAGGCGCTCACCGGGGCTAAAGCCGGAAAGCACATGGATGTCCGGATGAAAGAGGATCCGGACCAGCAGGAAGAAGTCACGATGCAGCTGTTCAGAGCTCAGCTGGATCGTCTGCGCCAGCTAAGCATGGCTGCCGGCCAGGCCTTCTTTGCCAGGCTGGACTTCATTCCCGATGACTGTCCTCCGGAAACCTGGTATCTGGGGCGCTGGGGCGTTCTGGATCCCGCGACGCTGACTCCCGTTGTGGTGGACTGGCGCTCCCCCGTAGCCAATCTGTATTATTCCGGCCAGATCGGTCAAATGGATTATGAGGCTCCTGACGGACGCGTGGAAGGAGAGCTGACCCTGAAGCGGATGCTGAACGTCCGCGAGCGGCAGCTCCTCAGCCTGTTCGACAGTGGCATTGTTTCTCAGGAGGCGTATCTGCAGGAAGTCCTGGGCAGTGTCTCCTCGGATCGGCTGCGGGAGATTGTAACCACGATTCAGGCGGAGCAGAACATTGTCATCCGCCATCCCCTTGATGCGCATCTGCTGGTTCAGGGAGTTGCCGGCAGCGGAAAAAGCAGTATCGCGCTGCACCGGATCGCATATCTTCTTTACACCTGGCAGAAAACCCTGAAGCCGGAAAACATGATGATTCTCGCGCCCAACCCCCTCTTTCTTTCCTATATTTCCCGAGTCCTTCCCGATCTGGGTGTGGAGCGGGTGGTCCAGACCACCTTTGAAGGCTGGTGTCGGGATTGCATGGGGCGTCACATGCCGAAGCTCCTCTGCGAAAGCAGGCTGGAAAGGAACCTTTCGCTGTCCGAGAAAGATCGTCTGAAGGCCGGACACCTTCTTCGCCTGAAAGGTTCGCTCTTCCTGATGAAAAAGCTGGAAGCATATCTGGCGCATCTACAGGAAACGGTTCTGCCGGAAAACGGATTCAGGATGGCCGGAGTAACGCTGATGGATCAGGCGGAAGCCGGTCAGGTTTTCCTGCGTGATCTCCGTTATTATCCGCTGGAGCAGCGCATTGCCGAGATGAAAAAGATCATTCGAAAAAGAGTGCACGCCGCGATTGACCTGCTGAAGGATCGATATACGAAAAGTGCGGAACAGATGATTGACGGAATCCGCGCTTCCATGGGTGACGGGGAACCGCGTCGCCAAAAGATTCGGGCGCTCTATGAGATGCGGGATCAGCGCCATCGGGAAATCGATGCCCGGGCGGAAGAATATCTCCGAAAGTATCGCGAAAAGTTTTCCCTGCCGGATTTGATCGGCGTCTATCAGTCCTTCCTGCGGGAATATGTTCCGGATTCACAGGATGCTGAGGATGAAAAGAGTCTGCGGCAGGAGGATCTGCCGATGCTGGTCATGATCTGCAGGGCGCTCTATGGAATTGCGGTCAAACCGATGCGGCATATTGTGATCGATGAATGTCAGGATTTTTCGCCCTTTCAAATTGAACTTCTGAAACAGATCTATCCGGCGGCGACCTTCACCCTGGTCGGCGATCTATATCAGGGGATTCGCGCCGACGAAGGCATCCGGAGCTGGGAAGAATGGAAAGGCCCTGTCTTTCATGATCAGGCGGCTCTGAAGCAGCTCACTGTCAGTTATCGGAACACGGTGGAAATCATGACCCTGGCCCAGGCCGTATCTTCCCGTTATCCCATCTCCGGAATCGGCGAAACCAAACCGGTGCTGCGTCATGGTGAAGCGCCGAAAATCATCCGGGCCACAAACGACAGGGAACGTCTCTCCCTGATTCAGGATCAGGTCCGGACCTGGCTGGCCGAGGGATATCACAGCATCGCCCTGATTGAAAAAACAGCAGAACAGGCCCGAAAGCTCTTCCGCCGGATCGATCCGGCGCTGAACGCGCATCTGCTTTCGGAATCGGATGCCGATTATCGTGGCGGCGTGATGATTCTTCCCGCCGGCATTGTCAAAGGAATGGAGTTCGACTGTGTCGGAATCTGCGATGTTTCCGCGGAAAACTTTCCGGATGACGAGTTTCTCTGTAGAGTGCTGTATGTCCTGATGACCCGGCCTTTGCATCAGCTGACCCTCTGGTATAAAGACGCGCCTTCGCCGCTGCTTCCCTTCGCCGGTTAATCCGGCAAAGCCGGCGAGAGACGAATTTGCACTTTCTGGTTATTTCCGGTCCATTTTGTCTAATCATCCATAATTTTTGGAACTTTTTCCATAATCATCAGGTCGACGTACCGGCGCACCTTTTTTACAATAAAGACACGAAAGGGAAGATTTTTCTTCCGTGACCGTTAACTTCATTTTTGAAAGGAGTCTGTGCTATGTTCAAACGTTTCCTTGCCGTGTTCCTTTCCCTGGTCATGCTGCTGTCCCTGGTCAGCGTGGCCGGCGCCGAGGCCAAAGTCAACGATCCGACGAATATCTACGGCGGTCTGGTGGCTCTGGACGACGCAAATGACCCCATCACCTTCACTCTCTTTGTTCGCGACCCCGGAATGGAGCCCGCCGCGGACAACCCGATTCTCCAGAAGATCACTGAGCTCACCGGCGTGACCATCGATTTTGAATTCCTGGTCGGCGATCTGGATCAGAAGCTGGGCGTCATGATGGCCGGCGAAGATTATCCGGACGCCATCTTCGCGGGCGATGCTTCCATGAAGCTGATCGACGCGGGCGCTTTCATCCCGCTGGAAGATCTGATTCCGAAGTATCAGAACCTGAACGCCATGTACGGCGGCTGCATCGATGCCCTGAAGGCGGAAGACGGCCATGCCTACGAGCTGGAAATGTACTCCCTCTTCCGCGGCAACACGGCCGTGAAGCAGAGCCCGATCTTCGAATGCGGCTTGGGCTTCTATGTCCAGAAGGCTGTTCTGGAAGAAGCGGGTTATGTGATTCCGCACACCCTGGATGAGTATTTCGATATCATCGAAGCCTATCTGGCCAATCATCCGGAAATCGACGGTGTGAAGACCTCCGGTTATGAAATCCTCTGCGACGGCTGGCGCAACTGGCCGCTGCTGAACCCGGCGCAGAACCTGATGGGCGATGCCAACGACGGCGCGATGTTCGTGGATTATCAGACCTATGAGCCCGCCTTCTATCAGGACACCGAGACCGCCTACAACTTCTACAAGAAGCTGAACGAAGAGTTCCGCAAGGGCGTGATCAGCGCCGAGACGCTGACCATGAGCTATGACCAGTACATCTCCAAGCTGACCACCGGCGCTGTCCTTGGTTTCTATGATCAGGGCTGGAATTTCGGTTCCGCTGTGGATCTGCTGAAAGCTGACGGCAAGTTCAACCGCACCTTCGTGTCCGTTCCGATCACCAACCCCGGCGTGCGCGATGGCTACATCGAAGGCAAGAATCCCAACGGCGCTCTGCCCACCGGCCTGAACGGTATCGGCATCACCACCAAGTGCAAGAACCCCGAAAGGCTCCTGAAGTTCTATGACTGGCTGCTGCAGCGCGATGTGCAGGACTTCATCTGCTGGGGCGAAGAAGGCAAGGATTGGGTCCGCACCGAGAGCGGCAGCAAGGCCTTCACGCCTGAGCGCCGGGCCCAGTGGCTGGACGGCGCCCGCCGCCGCGACGAGACCGGCTTCACCCTCTGGAACTATTCTCCCGCCTGGCAGGGCCTGTACATCTCCGATGGCGAACCCGTCCGCAGCGATGACTCCGCCGGTGAATATCTGGCCTCTCAGTCCGAATATGACCAGGCCTTCCTGAAGGGCTATGGCATTGAGTATCCGGCCGAAATGCATTCCGAGCCCATCGTCCGTCCGGACTACTTCCCGGTCTGGGCCATGTCACTGGAAGACGGCAGCCCCGCCGCGGTCACCAACACCAAGATCACCGATGTGACCACCAAGTATGATGCCCGTCTGGTCCTGGCGGAAGACGATGCCGCCTTTGACAAGATTTGGGAAGAGTTCCTGAAAGAGTTCCACGCCATCGATCTGGATGCCCTCAAGGATGAGGTTACCCGTCAGATCAAGCTGAAGATGGGGCTCTGAGATCATGTTCACGGGACAGAAGGAGCCGTCTCCTTCTGTCCCTTTTCTGTTTCGGAACAGCTGCAGTCCCGGCGGCGGATCTTTCCTTCGGGAAGCCTCCGTCTGATCCCGGCTTCCTGGAGGAAAGCTCCGTCACAGTCAACACTTCCCACGAGGTGATTCGATGCAAATGCAAAAATCAAGCCTGCGGAAACGCTTCGCCAAAAGCAGGGCGCTGTATGTGATGATCATCCCCTGCATGATCTACACCTTTATCTTCGCCTACTATCCCCTGACCGGCTGGATCATGGCCTTCCAGAATTTCCGCCCGGCCAAGGGATACTGGGGTTCCAAATTCGTCGGGCTGGATCAGTTCAAATTCCTTTTCGGCGATTTGGAATTCTGGCGCGCCTTCCGGAACACCGTGGCCATGTCCATGCTGAATCTGGTTTTCGGCTTTCTCTTCGCCATCGTGTTCGCCCTGTTGCTCAATGAAATCCGGCACACCGGTTTCAAGCGGGTCACGCAGACCGTTTCCTATCTCCCCCACTTTCTCAGCTGGGTCATCGTCTGCGCCCTGGTGCAGGGCATGCTGGCTTCCGACGGAATCGTAAATGAAACGCTGAAAGCCCTCGGTCTGGTCGATAAATCGGTTCTGTTCCTCGGGGAGCCTGCCTATTTCTGGTGGGTGGTTGTCTTCGCCAACGTCTGGAAAGAGATGGGCTGGAATTCAATCATCTATATCGCCGCTATTTCGGGCATTGATCCGGCCCTGTATGAGGCGGCGGAGCTGGACGGCGCGGGACGCTTCCGCAAGATGTGGCATGTCACCCTCCCCGGCATCCGCTCTACCATCGTGGTTCTGCTGATCATGAACCTGGGCTCCATCCTCAATGCCGGCTTTGAAGTTCAGTACCTCCTGGGCAGCAACGGCCTGGTCGTGGATGTGTCCCAGACCATTGACATCTTCGTCCTGAAATACGGCATGAGCATCGGGAATTATTCCCTGGCCACCGCCGCCGGCATGTTCAAAACGGTGATTTCCGTCGCCATGGTCTTCGGCGCCAACGCGATTGCCAACCGGCTTGGCGAAAACAGCCTGATGTAAGGAGGGATGAAGATGACACAGCAGACGGTCAAACGTAAATCGCACTTTCGGATTCAGCCCTTCTATGTTGTCAACACCCTGATCATGCTCCTGGTGATCGTGATCATGCTCTATCCCTTCCTGAACACGATCGCGGTCTCCTTCAATGATGCCCAGGATACCCTTCGGGGCGGCATCGGGCTCTGGCCCCGGATGTTCTCCCTTTACAGCTATGAAATGGTGTTCAAAAACAGGCTGATGGTCACGGCGGCGGTGAACTCGGTTCTCCGAACCGTGCTGGCGACGATCCTGAGCGTTTTCTTCGCTTCCCTGGTGGCTTATGTGCTCTCCCGGCAGGAGTTGATCGCCCGGAAGTTTATCACGGCCTATTTCGTCGTCACGATGTACGTCTCCGCGGGCCTGATCCCGACGTACTTCCTGATCAAATCCCTGGGGCTTCTGAATAATTTCTGGGTTTATATTCTCCCGGGGATGATTTCCGTGTATAATATCATCGTGATCAAGGCCTTCATCCAGGCCCTTCCGGAAAGCCTGACCGAGGCCGCGATTGTGGACGGAGCGGGGCATTTCCGGTGTTACTGGAACGTGGTCCTCCCCTGCTGCAAGCCGGTGCTGGCCACGGTGGCCCTCTGGTGTGCCGTCGGCGCGTGGAACTCCTGGTTTGACACCTTCCTCTATGCGTCCAGCGCGGATCACCTGACCACCCTGCAGTATGAAATGATGAAGCTGCTCTCCTCCTCCATGCAGACCGGGCGGGACACCTCCAGTGTCTACGGCAACAACTCCCAGCAGGCGAATATCATCACGCCGGTTTCAATCCGGGCCGCTGTGACGATCGTGGCCTCCGTCCCGATTCTGGTCGTCTATCCCTTCCTGCAGAAGTATTTTGTGAAAGGTGTTATGCTCGGCGCGGTCAAGGGCTGAGCTCAAAAACGGAGCACCGCAGATGGAACAGTTGCTGAATCGGATGCGCCTGAGAGGAAAGCTGGCGTTCATCCTGATCCTTGGGTTCTTTCTTCCGATGACAATCCTCGTCGCCCTCACGGTCAGCCGGATCCAGTCCGGCAGCCGTGAGGTGCGCCTGCAGGAGATGCGGCGGATCATGGAACACGCGAGCGATCAGATGGACGCCCTTTTTTCGCAGGCAGTGATGCTTTCCCTGGATGTGGTCACCGACACTTCCCTCAATCAGCTTCTGGACGCGGAGTATGCCTCCCCCTATGATTATCTGATCGCCTATCAGGAGGGCATCCAGACGAAGCTGGATGTCAATCCCGTCTATTCCGCCGTTTCCCGCATGATGGTCTATACGGATAATCCAACCGTCATTTCCGGAAAGTCGGTCTCCTCCGTCCGGAATATCGATGCGCCTTTCAGTGAGCCGGCGGAGTCTGTGGGGCTCTGGTCCGGAACAAACCGGGATCTGTCCCTGCTGGTTTCCGCGGGAGGCGGCACCGATTTCACGGATGCGAACATCTGCCTGATCCGGAAGATGAATTATACCCAGTCCGATCAGAATTACCGCCGGGTGCTCCGGGTTGCCATGAATCTGCCCGTCCTGGCGGATACCCTGACCAATCCGGCGCCCTTTGAAACGATCATGCTTCTGGATGCCATGAACCGCGTCCTCGTTTCCTCCGGATCCGTCACTTCCAGGGGATCTTCCTTTCAGGAATACCGTCCGGAGGAGATCACAAAGAGGCGTAAGGTCATGGAGCATACGCTCGCGGTCTGCCCTTCCCTGCGAATTGTGGGCGTCTATCCCGAAAGTGCGCTCACCATGGAATATTCCCGGATTCTGCCGCAGTATCTGGTCATTTCCCTCCTGCTGATCGCCCTGGGTCTGATCCTGGCCGCGCTGGTGGCGCGAAACATCACCCGGCGGCTGCAGCTCATCGGCCGGCATACTCAGGGCATTGCCAAAGGACATTTCGGCGGTCTGGATGAAAGCAAAATGGGCGACGACGAGGTAGGCGTCCTGGCCCGGGATATCGATCAGATGAGCCGTCAGCTGGAAACCTATATTCAGAAAGAATATCTCAATGAGCTGCAGCATGCTCAGCTGCAGCGTGAAAAGGCCACCGCGGAGCTTCATGCCCTGCAGTCCCAGGTGGATCCCCATTTCATGTTTAATGCTCTGGAAGCCATCCGCCTGAAGGCCCGGACCCGGGGCGAAACGGAAACCGCCCGGATGATCACCTATATGTCCCGCATGTTCCGCCGGCTCCTGGAATGGCATGACGACCTGATTCCCCTCCGGGAAGAGCTGGCCTTCATCCATGAATTTCTGGCGATCCAGAAGTATCGGTATGATCATGCCTTCTCCTTCGAGGTGTATGCGGAGGAGGATCTGCTGGAAAGCTACATCCCGAAGATGCTGATTCAGCCCCTGGTCGAAAACGCCTGTGTCCATGGTCTCAGTCCGGAGAGCGGCACGCAGAACGCCGGGCTCTTCATCTCCCGCGAAGGAGAGAACATGCGGGTCACGGTGTCCGATCACGGGGAAGGCATGTCCGAGGAACGTCTTTCCGAGGTCAGGCAGCTTCTGCGGGATGGTAACAACAGCATGCACAGCGTGGGGCTGAACAACGTGGTGGCCCGCTGCCGGCTTTATTTCGGCTCCGCGGCCTCCATGGATGTGAACAGAGGAGAAAACGGCGGAACCGTCTTCACGCTGGTGGTTCCCCTGCGCTGGAGAAAGGAGGATTTCCATGTATCGGGTGCTGATTGTGGATGACGAAACCACGATCCGTGAACAGCTGCCGGTCGCTTTCGAATGGGCCCAGTATGGCTTTGAAGTGGTGGCCACCGCGGCCAACGGAAAAATCGCCGTCGAAAAAACGCAGGAATATCATCCGGATCTGATCCTGCTGGATATCCACATGCCCGTCATGGACGGACTGGCCTTCCTGAAATGGCTCCACGATTCGCCCCAGAAGGATACCAGGGTGCTGATCCTTACCGGCTACAGTGATTTCGAATATGCCATCACCGCCATGAAATACGGCGCGAAAGGGTATCTGAACAAGCCCCTGGATGAGGATGAAATCGCGGATTATCTGAAAGAAATCGCCCGGGAGCTGTCTGAGCAGAGCGGCGAATCCGGCTCGGAAGCCTCTCTCCTGAATCTGGCGGAAAGCGCGAAACAGATCATCGACACCAAATACATGGAGCCCATCACCGTGGGCAGCATCGCCGCCGCGCTGTATGTCACCCCCGCTTATCTGGGTCAGGTGTTTCGCAAGGACATGGGCATGACCATCCGGCAGTACCTGAAAACGGTGCGGATCGAGCGAGCCAAAGAGCTGCTGGAAAAAACCTCCCTCCATGTCTATGAAATTGCCCACCGGGTCGGATTTGCGGAAAGTAAATACCTGGTTGTCTGTTTCGAACAGGAAACCGGTCTCTCCCCCGCCGCCTATCGGAAAGAACGCACCGGCCGGGACGAGGAGGAGTGACCGCTCGCTCCGGCTGCTTTTCATCAAAAACGGGTGCCGGCATTTTGATTCAATCATGAAGAAACGGACGGGCGCCGCTGCGTATGCGGCGTCCGTCCTGAGTCTGTTTAACTCCACCCCGGTTTTGATCGACTTCCTGTCCGGGGGCAGTGGGCCGGCAACGGATTTTTTCTCTATGTAAACAGCAGGTTCACGTCTGACATGCTGAGTGTTTTCTTCGGGAACGGCAGATTCACGTCGGCCATGCTGTTTTTTGTCTTCCTGCCCAGTTTCCGAAAAGGATTCCGGGCCCCCGCGTCGTATAATTATGAGCAGAAACATTCAAACCGGTAATGATC
>CADBLV010000118.1 GCA_902795555.1 uncultured Eubacteriales bacterium
CTGCGGGACCATGAGCCGGAGAAGCTGGCCTTCTATTCCAAAGCGACCACGGACTTCGAATTCCTCTTCCCCTTCGGATGGGGCGAGCTCTGGGGCGTGGCGGATCGCACGGATTACGATCTGACCCAGCACCAGAATCATTCCGGAAAGAGCATGGAATATCTGGATCCGGTGACCAATGAGCGCTATATTCCCTATTGCATCGAGCCTTCGCTGGGCGTGGACCGGATGGTGCTGGCCTTCCTGTGCAACGCCTATGATGAAGAGGAACTGGAAGGCGGCGATGTGCGAACCGTTCTGCATCTGCATCCGGCCCTGGCCCCCTTCAAGGCGGCCGTCCTGCCCCTTCAGAAGAACAATCTTGGGGATCTCGCTTCTTCCATTCACGCGGAACTGGCGAAGTATTTCGCCGTCGATTATGACGAAACCGGCTCGATCGGCAAGCGCTATCGCCGGCAGGACGAAATCGGCACGCCCTTCAGCATCTGCGTGGACTTTGAAACCGAGGAAACCCAGTCCGTCACCATCCGCGACCGCGACACCATGCAACAGGAACGCGTTCCGCTGACCGAGGTTCGCAAATATATTGAGGATCGAATGATGTTCTGACGGGGAGCTGATGCTTTTCCGAGCAATTCCGGGCCTTCGGGTCCGGTTTTTTTACGGATTTTCCCGACGGATGGCTCTCCCGGACCTTACATGGAAACACAGCGAAAAGCCGGAGAGAGGCCGGGATGGTTACGGCGCCTTTTCCTCCTTCGCCAGCATCCAGGCCAGCGCATGAACGGCCTGGGGGAATTCTCCCGCGCGGATCATGCGGCTGATTTCTGACGCATCATAGGTTTCGACGCGCAGGAATTCCATTTCGTCCAGATCCTGCTTTTCTGTTTTCCGACAGTTCCGGGCTTCAAACAGCCAGGCTTTATTATCGGAAATGGTGGGCTGGGAAGGAATCGTCAGCAGATGACGCCACTGGGTCGACACATATCCCGTTTCCTCGCGGAGCTCGCGCTTTGCAGCTTCCAGCGCGGATTCCGCCTCCGCGGCGGCTGCATCTTCTTCCGTTTTTTTCGGGTTGTCCGCGCTGGTTTCTGCGCTATCCGCACTGTCCGCACCGCTTTCCGTGCTGTTGCCCGCGCCGCCTTCCGCGCTGTCTTTCGGCTCAATGCCCCCCGCGGGAAACTCGAGCGTGATCTGACGAATCCCCTGCCGGAACTGGCGCACGCAGATGACCTTTCCGGACTCGTCCGTCGCCACAATCACCGCATAATCCCGCTTAGTGTATGTATAATAAGGCTCAAAGATCCGCCCGTTCGGAAACCGGAAGCTTGATTTCCGCAGGTCGATCCATTTGTCCCGGATCACATGCTCTGTCTTTACCTCTTCCCACATCAGATCCTGATCTTTCATGCCGCGCTCTCCTTTCCGCGTTTCCGAAATGATTTCCCCGCCTCCAGTATATCACAGAAGAAGCTGCCCCGCATCATTGACTTTGACCCCGCTTCTGTGCTAAAATACCTTCATCCCAAGAAGAATCGGAGGAATTTGATCATGGAACATATCAAAACCCTGAACACCCGTAACCTGTGTGAGAGCGCGAAGAAGGGTGGCTGCGGCGAATGCCAGACCTCCTGCCAGTCCGCCTGCAAGACCAGCTGCGGCATCGCGAATCAGCAGTGCGAGAACAACAGGAAGGACAAGTAATCTCCCTTTTCATCCCTCCGCCGCCTTCGCGCGGCGCTTTTTCATGTCAGAAAGGATTTCGAAATCATGATCCATCGTTTTCATCTTGACGATTTCTATCTGGTTGTGGATCCCGCCTCCGCCAGCGTCCATGCTGTGGACGAAATCGCCTACGAGCTGATCGGCGCCTATGAAACCACTCCCCGGGAGGAGCTGATCGCTTCGCTGGCTGAGCGCTTTTCTCAGCCGGAGGAGGAGATTGCCTCCTGCTATGACCAGGTGACCGACCTGAAAAATCAGGGTCTGCTTTTTGCGCCGGATACCTTTGAACCCATGGCCGGGGAACTAAAAAAACGGACAGCCGGCGTCGTGAAAGCGCTCTGCCTTCATGTGGCGCATACCTGCAATCTGAATTGTGCCTATTGCTTTGCCTCCCAGGGAAAGTATCACGGCGAGCGCGCCGTGATGCCCTTCGAGGTGGGCAAGCAGGCGCTGGATTTCCTGGTGGCCCATTCCGGGACCCGGCGAAATCTGGAGGTGGACTTTTTCGGCGGCGAGCCCCTGATGAATTTCGAGGTGGTCAAACAGCTGGTGGCCTATGCCCGATCCATCGAAAAGGCGCACGGCAAAAACTTCCGTTTCACCCTGACCACCAACGGGGTTCTGATCGATGACGACGTGATTGACTTTGCCAACCGGGAAATGAGCAATGTGGTGCTCAGCCTGGACGGCCGGAAGGAAATCCATGACAGATGCCGCGTGGATCTGGCGGGCAACGGCTCCTGGGAGAAAATCGTTCCGAAGTTTCAGCGGCTGGTGAAGGCCCGGGGCGGGAAAAATTATTATATGCGCGGCACCTTTACCCACGCAAACCCGGATTTCCTGGAGGACATCAAAGTCATGCTCGATCTGGGCTTCACAGAGCTGAGCATGGAGCCGGTGGTCTGTCCGGAGGGGGATCCCGCAGCCCTCACGGCGGAGGATATGCCCATTGTGATGCAGCAATATGAGGATCTGGCCCGCCTCATGCTGAAGCGGGAGAAAGAGGGAAAACCCTTCACTTTCTACCATTATATGCTGGATCTCGCGGACGGCCCGTGCATCTATAAAAGGATCTCGGGCTGCGGATCCGGAACGGAGTATATGGCCGTCACCCCCTGGGGGGATCTCTATCCCTGCCATCAGTTTGTCGGCGAGGAAGCTTTCCGCCTGGGAGATGTGTGGCACGGCGTGACCAATGAAGCGGTTCGGGATGAATTTGCCTCCTGCAATGTCTATGCCCGAGAGGAATGCCGGGATTGCTGGGCCAGGCTCTATTGCTCCGGCGGCTGTGCCGCGAACGCCTGGCATGCTACGGGTTCCGTCCGCGGGGTCTACCGCTATGGCTGCGAGCTTTTCCGAAAACGGATGGAATGCGCCATCATGCTGCAGGCCGCCCGGGC
>CADBLV010000119.1 GCA_902795555.1 uncultured Eubacteriales bacterium
CGTGATGATGGTTGTCGTCAGTCTCGTTGACCTCGGGATCGTAATGGCCTTTTCCCTGAACGAGGGTCTGTCATCGTTTCTCTCGGAAATGCCAGCCGCCCAAACCGAACAGCAGCAGACCCCTGAAACCGCCGTGGCGGAAACACAGTCGGAAGGCGCTGGAACACTTCCCCGGGCCGGCGAAGTACAGCCCCGGACAGCTGAATCACAGTCTGAAACTGCCACGGTCAAACCCACCTCACCTGATGCGCAGCTTCAGGCCGCTGCACCAGACCCTGTCGTGACTGAAACACAGCCTGGAACCGCCGCGGCCGAAGCGCAGTCTCAAGTCACCGCGCCTGATTCCTCCGCAGTCGAAACACAGTCTCAAATCGCTACACCCGACTCCTCCGCGGCCGAAGCACAGTCTCAAAGCTATGTCATCAAAGGAACAGGCGCCGTCGTGGATTTCAGCCAGTCAGGCCTTTCCACTCAGACGAGCGCGGCCATTGTACGCGGCGCGATCATCGCCCTGGCGGTGGGCTTCGGCGGTTCCGTTAATCTGGCTGTCCTGTCGCCGCTGGTGCTGCTTTTTTCCTATACACGGATCCCCAAAAACAGAAAAATCGGGATGCTGATCCCGGCCGTAGGCGCCATCCTGATCTTCTTTCTGTATTTGGAGGGATTCCGTGCCGCGCTGTATCGGTTGCCGATTAAAAAACTCAATCTGAATGAGATCAGGGAATACACGGCGATATTCACCAATACGCTCAAGTAATTACGAGGCTTCGTCGATGGACGGTAATGCAGTGATTGCGAATTCAGGCAGGTGATAATCAGATGACTGAACATAACCCTAAGAAAGTCCTA
Organism: uncultured Eubacteriales bacterium; assembly: GCA_902795555.1. The sequence goes on from CADBLV010000119.1 coordinate 850, forward strand.
TCTTCAGCCCGGAAGCACAGCGAAAAAGTGTCGCTCTTCGGTGATATGATTTTTTCGCTGATGACCATCCCGCTGGCGCTGGGCTATCTGGATCAGTGAGTCACCGATCCCCGGTCGAACGCCCTGTCGGTGGCGCTGTTTTCCACTTTCGCCGTGATGGGCCTCTCCCGCGTTTTTCGGGCTTTCCGTATTCGCAAGAAGGGAATCCCGACCTTTGTCTCACAGCTCTTCTTCGGGCTGCTTTTCCTGGCCGGCGCGGCCATCGCGCTTGCCTTCGGATTTACGGAGGAAGTGAGGATCTTCCTCGGTCTTTCTTTCTGGGCTTCCATGCTGACGGAGCGCGTTCTCTCCATCATCCGGAATCAAAGCTTCCGGAATGTTTTGCTGAATGTGCTCTTTATTCTTCTGATCGTGTCCTATGCCGTAGCGCTCTTCATGCCGCTGGAAATCGACTACTTTGTCCTCGTCATACAGTTCTCAGCCTTCCATGCCTTCCTGTCCATCATGATTGTGATTTTTTCGAATGTCAAGCTGGACATTCTAAAGCAGATTGTCAGGAAAACCTATGCCACGGAAATCATTCTGGGACTCCTGCTCCTGATCCTGGCGTTCTCCTACATTCTGTCGTTTATGGATGAATCCATCGACTCCTTTCAGGATGCGCTCTGGTATTGCTTCACCATTGTCACCACCATCGGTCTGGGCGATGTGAGGCCCTCTACTCTCTTCGGCCGTACACTGAGCGTGATTCTGGGGATCTACGGCATCATCGTCGTCGCTTTGATTACCTCCATCATCGTCAATTTCTACGGAGAAATGAAAAAGATTCGTGCAGAAGATCCGCCTGAGGAGGACACTGACCCGCCTGAAGCGAATGCAACCCCGCCTGTGGCAAATGCGGGCAGCGATGTTTCTACAGCAGATCCAGGCGCTGACGCTTCGCGGTAGGGCTCGTTCCGAAGCAGGTGGCGTGATCCACGCCGATGCGGGCGCCGCGCACGATGCTCAGGGCCTCATAGTAGCGCAGATATTTGAAACTGGCAGAGTGTTCCGCCAGCCACAGCTCTTTGATTGCTTCTTTCCAGAGCGGAAAGGCTTCCGTCACATCAAACCAGTAATAAGGTGAAAATTCCGGCTCGTCCTCCCAGTTTTCAGCGCACATAAAGCGGCGAATCGGCGCGGGAGGCAGAGGGTGTTCATACGTGGACAACGAAGCATAGAAAATCGCGTGATCCGTGATCAGATGGGCCGCTTCATGATCCTTATGCAGGCTGTTCTTCCAATGATAGAGCACCGCGTCGACCTGATATTCCCGCATCAGGTCTGCCAGGCAAAGCTCCTCCTCCCGGGTGTCATACAGCTCGCCGTCCGGAGTGTCCAGCACAATGGATTCCCCTCCGATTTTTCGCGCAAACTTTCCGGCGCATTCCATGTTGTAATCCCGGAATTCCTCCACACGCCATCCTTTCGGCGCGCCGCGCTCGCCGGCGGTCAGATCGACCAGGATCACCCGATCCCCCGCCATGGCGTGCTTGGCCAGCAACATTCCGCAGGTCAGCTGGGCATCCCCCGTGTGGGCGCCGACAGCCATAATGGTTTTTGCCAACGTCATTTCCTCCCGTCTTCCGTCATTCTTTGTCTGTTCTCCGCGTCATGAATTCGCTGTGTGAATCGGCATGGTCATCAGGTTAAACTGACGAACCGGACGCATGCCGGCCCTTTCATAGACCTTTCGCGCATGACTGTTCAGCCCTGTAAACAGCGTGGAAAAAGCCGCGCCTTCCCGGACGAAGGCATCCATCAGCAGATGGAACAGCACGGTGGCGATCCCTTTGCGTTCGAAAGCCGGATCGGTGCAAATGCCCGTGAACCACCCCCGCCCGCTTTTTTGCAGATCCACCGGCCCCGTAAACCCGATGATTTCTCCCTGACAGGTTGCCGTCAGCAGGGTTCGCGGCCCTCTTGGCGGAATGCCGTCCGCCCACATCCGGGGATCCTCATTGGGTTTTCCGCGCTCCCAGGCGTCGATTTCCGTCCGCAGTACATCCCGCCAGTATTCGCTGCCCACATGATCGCACAGCCGGTCGAATCCGCAATGCCATTCCGGATGATACTGCCCTGTTTCAATGCCTTCCCTCCGCAGGCGTTCCTGCATCGAAGCAATTCCCGGCGGCAGAATCCACCCGGAAAGCGCCATATACATGGCCACTTCCTGATATCTCACGCTGAATCCCATCGCCTCCAGGGCGGGATAACCGGCGCAGCCGATGTCCGCGCCGGGCATATTGTTATGGTCGTGCCCCGGCGTTCCGGGAATACGCCAGTCCAGATTGACCGGATTCAGGCTGGAAATATACAGTGTCTCCGCGCCTCGTTTTTCCATGCGCTCCCGGAAAGCCGAAAGCAGCGCCCGCCCGAGGCCCTTCCGCCTGTGGCCGCGATCCGTCATCATCACAGTCAGATAAGCGCAGCCGGGTTTGGACAGGGGAAAAGATCCCGGCGCCACCCCATGCAGAAACCCCGCCGGTGCGCCGTCCACCTCGGCGATCAGCAAATTCGCTGCCTCGCATCCGGGGCCTTCTGTGAATTTTCTCCGAAAGTATGCTTCATCCAGGGGACGATACAGCACTTCCCCGGCCCGGACACAGTCGTTCCAGATCCGGATCAGATCCGGCAGATCCTCCGACCGCATTTCTCTGATCAGCATGGTATGTCTCCTCTCGTTTTCATCATAGCACAGACGGCGCGGAGAATTATTCTCCGCGCCGTTTGCGTAAAATGGATCAGGAATTGGATTCCGTCAGACGAATCACGTTCCAGGAAAGGGCGGGAAGCTTCACGGTCATACGGCCGCCGTCCATCTTGCCGTTGCGGCCCTTCACAGGCTTCACCTCGTCCGGATTCTCCTCGGTGTTCACGGCTTTGACATCGTCGTGGTGAAGCACCCAGTGCTCCACGGGCTTCAGATCCCCGAAGGCCCGCAGGTCGCAGTCCAGGGTGATGTCGTCGGTCATGGAACGATTGACGGCAAAGATCGTCACGGAGCCGTCGTCGCCCAGGGTCGCTGCGGCATCCACCAGCGGCACCTTCTCGTAATCCTGACAATCATAGACCGGAGAAGAGAGAATCGGCCTCAGGGACTTGCCGCGGCCCCACCTGCTGGCCTGCATCATGGGATAGAAGATGGTCTGGGCCCAGACGCCGCCGCCATTGCGGGTCATGATGGGAGCAATGACGTTCACCAGCTGCGCCAGGCACGCCACCTTCACCCGGTCCGCGTTTTTCAGGAAGGTGATCAGAATCGCGCCGGCCAGAAGGGCATCCTCAAAGTTATAAACATCCTCCAGCAGTGGCAGGGCTCTTCCCCACTTGTCCGCCTTCCACACCTGCTGATCCTGCTGTTTGGAATGATACCAGACGTTCCACTCATCAAAGGAGAGATTCAGTTTCTTCTTCGCATGCTTCTTTCCGCCCACGGCATCGCAGATGGCAACGACCTCCTTGATGAAGTCGTCCAGATCCATGGAGCGGGCCAGGAAGCCGGGCGTGTCGTTCGTGGGATTACCGTAATACCGGTGCAGGGAGACATAATCCACGTTTTCGTAGCACTCCGTCAGCATGTCATATTCCCAGCTGCCGAAGGTCGGCATATCGTGGTTCGAACTGCCGCAGGCGACCAGCTCGATCGACGGATCGACCCATTTCATCATCTTGGCGGCTTCGTTGGCAGCGCGGCCGTATTCATACGCGGTTTTGTGGCCCATCTGCCAGGGACCGTCCATTTCATTTCCCAGACACCAGAGTTTGATGCCGAACGGATCCCTTTCCCCGTTGCGGATCCGCAGGTCGCTCCAGCAGGATCCGCCCGGATGGTTTGC
>CADBLV010000120.1 GCA_902795555.1 uncultured Eubacteriales bacterium
ATTCCGACCCCGGATATGCTGGAAATCCTGCAACGGGCCGGAACCATCCGGGAGATGACCATTCAGCCGCAAAATATCGACTATATGATTGCCAGAATGTACCGGGAGATGGAATTGTGAGAAGTTATCTTTCCGCCTTTCGCCTTCGCAGGAATATGGAACTGCAGTACCGGGGCGCCATGCTCGGCGGAATTGTCTGCCAGATCATGTTCGGGCTGATTCTGATCGCGCTGTACAGAGCACTGTATACCGCCAAGCCGCAGGCGCTGCCGCTGGATCACGTGGTGACCTATGTCTGGATGCAGCAGGCTTTTTTCCGGATGCTTCTGGCCAGCGATCCGGATCTGCTGGACAAGATCCGTACGGGCGGGATTGCCTACGATCTGTGCCGTCCGCTAAACCTTTATTGGTTTTACTATGTCCGGATCGTGGCCCAGAAAATGACCGGCAGCCTGATGCGGGCGCTTCCGATGCTGATCTTCGCAAGCCTGCTGCCGAAAGGCTGGGGAGTCAGCCTTCCCGTATCCCTGCCGGCGTTTCTGCTGAGTTTGCTGGCGCTCCTGCTGGGACTGCTGTGCGTTTCCGCGCTGGAGAACATTACGATGGCTTTCACCATGCGGACGCTGGATCCCCGCGGCATCCAGGCCATGCTGAACCTGCTGATGATGACGCTTTCCGGCAACATCCTGCCGCTGACGCTGTTTCCGGACAGCTGGCAGAAAGTTATCACGCTGCTGCCATATGCTCAGCTTCTGGACGCGCCGATCCGGCTTTATACCGGGGATACTCCAGTCGGAGAGGCCTCGCGGATTCTCGCCGTCCAGGCCGGATGGACTGTCGTGCTGACGGCGCTGGGCGTATGGATGTGGAACCGTCATCAGAAGCGGATTGTGCTGCAGGGAGGATGACGGATGAAGACTGTAAAGCTGTATCTGCGCTCCATGAAAATGCTGATGAAGTGTCAGCTTGAATATCCGCTGTCCTTTTTTCTGCAGACGCTGGCGCAGCTGGTGATGGAAGGCGGCGAAATGATGGCCGTGATCCTGATTATCGATCGCTTTGATCGCGTGAACCAGTGGGAAGCGGGAGATCTTTTCTTTTTCTTCGGGATCATGTCCGTCACATTCTATCTGACCGAGTGCTTCGGAAGAGGTATTACGGGCAATTTTCCGTACCTGATCCGATCAGGACAGCTGGATACACTGCTCCTGCGCCCGCGGGGCGTGCTGACCCAGGTGCTTTGCAGTGCCGTGGATCCACGGCGGATCGCCTGCATCGCTGTCGGCACAGCTTCGCTGGTGATCGGATGCGGGCTGGCACAGGTGCGCTGGACTGCCCTGAAGGTATTCGCCATGGCGGAAGCGATCCTGCTCGGATCGATACTGATTCTGGGCCTGTTTCTGATCGAAGCAGTTTTCTGCATCTACAGCGTCAAATCCGTGGAGCTGGTGAACGCCCTGTCCTACGGGGGAAGAAGTGCCTGCGAATATCCTATCGATATCTATCCGAGGCCCCTCCGGATTCTGTTTACTGCCGTTGCACCGTTCGCGCTGGTGCTTCATGCGCCGGCTTCCTATATCCTCGGTAAACCTCTGTACGGGTGGCCGGCGTGGACCGCGTTTGTATGCCCTCTGGCCGGTGCCGCATTCTTTGGACTGATTTATGTTGTGTTTCAGAAGGCCATGAGCTATTACCGCTCGACTGGAAGCTGAAGAACCAGGATATTCATGATGAGGCTGAGATCATCAGGAAACTTGCAGGTTTTATTTTTCAAATAAGGAAAAACGCCCTATTTTGTTTGAACGGAAGAAAACTGATGTTCCCGGAGCAGACCATCAAACAGGGGGATGGGAAGGAAAAACATTCTCTTTACCCGTTGCGTGAAAACGTTTGCTATGCTAAGATGATACATAAGCGACCGAAGCCGTGCCACAGTCCAAAGCGGAACGAATTCCGGAATCGGGCCGCACTCAGAACCGGAACAATATTCCGGGATCGAACCATGGTCTGAAACGGAACGAATTCCGGGGCAAGGCACGCTCAGAACCCGAACAATATTCCGGAACCGGGACATGGGACGGCGACGAAAACGAAGGAGGAAATGCCGGATGAAATACGGGTATTTTGATGAAAAAGCAAGGGAATATGTGATTACCAATCCTGACACGCCGGCGCCATGGGCTAATTATCTCGGATCGCCGGATTACGGAGCGATTATCACCGTCAACGCCGGCGGATACAGCTTTGTGAAGAGCGGCGCCGCGGGACGGATTCTGCGATACACCTTCAATCAGTTTGACGAACCCGGAAGGTATATCTATCTGCGGGACGAGGATACGGGCGACTTCTGGTCGGCCAGCTGGAAGCCGGTAAAAAAGTCGCTGGAAGACTATCATACCGAATGCCGTCACGGTACCAGCTATACCGAAATCATCAGCGAATATCAGGGAATCCGCAGCCGGGCGCTGTACTATGTGCCCATGGGGGCGACCCACGAAGTCTGGCGGATCAGCCTGGAAAACAAGACGGACCGTCCCAGGCGGATCAGCGTGTTCGGATATGCTGAGCTGACGACGGAAAGCTTCTATACCCAGGATCTGGTGAACATGCAGTATACCCAGTTTATCACCCGGACGGAATATCAGAACAATTTCATCCTGGAGCATATCAACGAATATTGCAACGTGCGGAAGGATGGCTCCAACGGCAGCGAGCGCTTTTTCGGAGCGGCCGGCGCGCCTGTGGTCAGCTATACCGGGCGACGGGAGCAGTTTCTAGGGCGGAACCGGTTTGACGCGCCGCAGGCGGTGGTTGACGGCCGATGCGACGACAGCCTGAACTACAACGGAAACCCGTGCGGGGCCCTGCAGATCAGCCTGACGCTCGAACCCGGAGAAGAAAAATGCGCTGCCTTCCTGCTGGGACAGAAAACAGAAGCCGAGGCGAAGGCCATCCTCCGGAACTATCAGGATGTGAAGGCGACCGTGGATCGGGAGGAAGCGGAACTGATCCGATACTGGCACGGGGAACTGGAGAATCTGCGGATCAACACGCCGGACAAGGACTTCGACGCCATGGTGAACACGTGGAACGCCTTCCAGTGCTTTACCACCTTTGTGTGGAGCCGGGCCGCCAGCCTGGTTTACTGCGGGGAACGGAACGGATACGGCTATCGCGACACCGTACAGGACATCCAGGGCATCATGCATCTGGATCCGGAACTGGCCCGGAAACAGCTGACCTTCATGCTCAGCGCCCAGGTTCATCACGGGGCGGGGCTGCCTCTGGTGAAATATACCCACAATCCGGGACACGAGGATACGCCCGAGCAGGAGAGCTATGTGAAAGAAACCGGGCATCCGAGCTATCGGGCGGACGACGCGCTGTGGCTTTTCCCGACGGTGTACAAATACATTGCCGAAACCGGCAACACTGCCTACCTGGACGAGGAAATTCCCTTTGCAGATCATGACATCGGAACGGTTCGGGAACATCTGAAACGCGCGATCAACTTCAGCATGACCCACCTGGGCACCCACGGCATGCCCGCCGGGCTGCACGCGGACTGGAATGACTGCCTGGTTCTCGGATCCCAGGGTGAGAGCACCTTCGTGGCTTTCCAGCTGTATTACGCGCTGAACATCATGAAGGAATTCTGCCGGGAGGAGCCGGAATATCTGCAGTATCTGGAGGAGAGTGCTGAAAAACTGCTGGCGATTCTGAATGAAAAATGCTTTGAAGGGGATCGGTTTATCCGCGGATTCCGGGACACCGGGGATATCATCGGCAGCAAGAAGGACCGGGAGGCCAGCATGTGGCTGAATCCCCAGAGCTGGGCCGTGATCAGCCGGGCTGCCTCAAAGGAACAGGCGGAAGCGGTACTGAAGACCGCGTATGAAAAGCTGAATACCCCCTATGGGCTGGAGCTGATGCAGCCCAGCTACCGATATGATTACTTCGAAGGCGCCCGGATGCGCCTGTTTAACCCGGGCACAAAGGAGAACGGCGGTATCTTCTGCCAGCCCCAGGGATGGGCCATTCTGGCGGAAGCGCTTTGCGGCCACGGCAACCGGGCTTTCAAATACTATCAGGAGAGCAGCCCGGCTACCTTTAACGCAGACGCGGACCGCCGGGTGATCGAACCGTATGTGCACGGACAGTTTATCGAAGGCCATGAAAGCCCCTTTGCCGGACGGAGCCACGTACACTGGCTGACCGGTACAGCCAGTACCGTGATGGTCGGCTGCGTGGAGGGCATCCTCGGACTTCGGCCTGCGCCGCAGGGAATTGAAATTTCTCCGGCGATCCCCGATGAATGGGACGGGCTGACCATCGAGAAAACATTCCGCGGGAAAAAGCTGCACATCACTGTGGATAATCTGGCCCATCGGGAAGGCCATCCCCGGAAGATCATCCTGAACGGAAAGGAACGGGAACCCGGTCTGATTCCGGCGGAGGAGCTTGGTGATGAGAACAGAATTACGGTTGTGATGTGATTGAAGAGATATTCCGGGATCATCACGACGTGATGTGACGGTGAAATCATTCGTGAGATCATACAGACCGAAACGTGAGATGTGATCGAAAGAATATGAAAATCATCGCGAGAATCCATAACGATTATGAAGAAAAGTTTGGGGTTCCGAGGCAGAGCGGCCTGGTTGAGCAGGTGATTTCCACGGTTGTGTTTGAACCAGAATATCGGGTTGAGGAAGCGCTTCGCGGGATCGAAGCGTTTTCTCATCTGTGGCTTGTGTGGCTGTTTGACCGGGCGGAGAGAGACACCTGGTCACCTACCGTGCGGCCGCCGAGGCTGGGCGGAAACAAACGGATGGGCGTTTTCGCTACCCGTTCGCCCTTCCGTCCCAATCCGATCGGGCTGAGCTGCGTGAAATTGCTGGAGACCGCGAAAACCCGGGAAGGAACCGTGCTGCGGGTCGGAGGCGCTGATTTGATGGACGGAACGCCGATTCTGGACATCAAGCCTTATCTGCCTTACGCGGACTGCCGTCCCGAAGCCCGGGGAGGTTTTACGGAAAGCGCTCCAAAGCGACGCGTTGCAGTGATCATTCCGGAATCCCTGCGGGGAAACCTGACGAACGAACAGGCCGAGGCTCTGGAAGCTGTTTTGCGGGAGGACCCGCGTCCGGCCTATCAGGATGACCCGGAACGGGTGTACGGCTTCCGGTTCGGAGGAATGGAAATCCGTTTCCGGGTTCAAAACGGCGTGCTGATCGTGACAGACCTGAGATGAGATCGATTTGTGTCGATCTACGCACGGTGGTTTGAACGGACGTTTCCGCGAGATTTCGGACGTTTTCCCATGACTGCATATACAATTTCCGTGCTTTCGACGGTTCGCAAAACCCGGAAAAAAGAAAAAAAAATGTATTTACCCTGTTCTTCCTCTTGCAAAAACATACAAAATCTGGCATAATGCGTCTTGCGGTTCGATTATAACCCGCCGGG
>CADBLV010000121.1 GCA_902795555.1 uncultured Eubacteriales bacterium
GAGTGTTTTCCCCTTGCGCCTGCACGCAAGGGTTTTCTTAATTTGAGCCGGACAGGAGGTGCGATCGAAAATGAGCGCGAATCTGGAAGCAAAAAAGCAGGTTGTCGCGGAAATCGTGGAAAAGCTGAAAAATTGCGAATCCATGGTAGTAGTCTCCTTCAGCGGGCTGACCGTTGAGCAGGTGACACAGCTGCGGAAGAACTGCCGGGAAAACGATGTGCATTATTGTGTCCTGAAGAACCGCCTGGTTGACCGGGCTCTGAAGGAGCTGAACATCCAGGGTCTGGATGCCCTGCTGGAAGGCCCCAATGCCTTCGTCTTCGGCGAAAAAGACGTGACTGCCGCCCCCAAGATGATTTCTTCCTTCATCGAGAAGAACAAGCTGACCTCTCTGGAAATCAAGGGCGGTCTGGTCAACGGCGAAGCGGTTGACGTGAAGGTCATCAAGGATCTGGCTGCGACGCCCAGCCGCGAAGAGCTGCTGGCCACGATGGTGGGCTGCCTGGTATCCCCCGTGTCTGCGTTGGTTTCCGTTCTCGAGGAAATCGCCGAAAAGAAGGAAGCTGCCTGACACACAGACGGGCGGCATGATGGCCGCCTGATCCAAACGAATGAATAATAATGGAGGAAAAAGCAATGACCAATCAGGAAATTCTCGAAGCCATTGAGTCCATGACTCTGCTTCAGGTAAAAGAACTCGTTGACCAGATGAAAGAAAAGTTCGGTGTGACCGGCGCGATCGCTGTGGCCGGTGGAGCTGCTCCCGCTGCCGCTGCCGCGGAAGAAGAGAAGACCGAATTCGACGTGATCCTGAAGGAAGCCGGATCTGAAAAGATCAAGGTTATCAAGGTTGTACGCGAAGTCGTGTCCGGCCTGGGCCTGAAGGAAGCCAAGGACATCGTGGAATCCGCCCCCAAGACCATCAAGGAAGCGGTTTCCAAGGAAGAAGCCGAAAAGATCGCCGAGCAGTTCAAGGCTGTGGGCGCCACCGTGGAAATCAAGTAAGATCCCGATGGATGTTACAGGGACGGACGATTTGCGTCCGTCCTTGTTTCATGTGCTGAAATTTGGTATAATGGGGTTGGATCAGGAGGTATGGAAGGGAGAAGGATTGCGTATGTCTGATTTTCGCCGGACCGTCGCGCTTGCCCTGTTTCTCCTTTTCTGCCTGGCCGCCGTTCCGTCCCCGGCAGAAGAGGAGCAGATCATCCCGCCCAGCCGGCCGGTTCCCGGATATGTGAAAAAACTTCTGGCCGTAGCTGCGGAAGAGGTCGGATATACCGAAGGCGAACACGGCCGGACCAAATACGGCGAATGGGCCGGTGACCCTTATGCCCAGTGGTGCGCGGAATTTCAATGCTGGTGTGTGGATCAGGTGGACAGGCGGTGGGGCACCTCCCTGCTGAATCAGGTTTATCCGCTGTATTCCGCCTCCAACACGGGGCGGGCCTGGTTCATCGCCGCCGGGCGGTATGTGATTCGGAAGGGACAGGTGGATGGCTGGGGATATGAATGGCTGAAGGACGCCGATCATTATCTCCGGTCCGGAGACTACATTCCTCAGCCCGGAGACTGGATTTTTTTCACCTGGACCGCCAACACGGATACAGATCATGTGGCCCTGGTGGAATACTGTTCGAAGGATGCGGCAGGCAACATTCATGTTCATGTGATTGAAGGAAACAAGCCTTCTGCCGTGGCCCGGGCGGATTACAGCATCAACGACAGATCCATCCTCGGATACGGCACGGTGCACGACGTGGCGGATATCACCATGCGATACGGGAACACGGGAGAGAAGGTTCGCCAGCTCCAGGAAAAGCTGATCTATCTGGGATACATGGACGAATCGCTGCTCTCCGGGCATTTCGGAAACGGGACGCTGCAGGCCCTTCGGGCCTTTCAGGAAAGCCACGGTGAAAAGCCCAACGGCATCGCGACCATGACCACCCAGCAAAAGCTGAACCGTGAATGGAAAAAGAAATCAGATCGCGATCCCGCGATCTGGACGGTTGTAGACGACGAGGACGAAAACTGATAATTCAGGGAAGGACGGTATGTGACATCATGACGAGGCGATTGATCGGTTTGATTCTGGTTCTGGTTCTGGGCTGCGCGGCAGTCTCCCCTGCCCTGGCCTCCTATGAGGGAACCGTTTCCACGTATTCCTTCGATATGCGGTTTCGCCTGAACCCGGACGCATTTCCGAAAGCATCCAGGGAGCGAATGCAGGGATATGCCGATTTTGTCAACGACGCGCGGCTGTCCGGTCTGCTTTCGGTCACGGATACGCCCGGATATATCGATCTCCAGGCAACTCTGTGGCCCACTTCCTCCTCCGCGTCTTCTGTCTCCTTCCATATCTATGGAACCCCGGCCATCTGGGTCATCACCTCCCCGCTGCTGGGCGGAGAAACCCTGTTTCTGAACACGCCGGGGCTGCTGGCCTTCGGCAGCAAAACCTATTCTCATCTTTCTCTGCCCCTGCAGTATCTGGCGCTGGTAATCCCTTACACCTGGCAGCTGTCTTTCGATGCCCTGACGGAAGCCTGGGCGGATCTGATCGGCTTTAAAACGGATCCCGGCGTCATCTCTCCGGAGGCCATTTCCGAAGTGGCGAATGCCTGGTCGTATGTTCTGACGGAAGATCTCTATCTCAATGAATTTCTGACTGCGGTGTCCCAGAACGATCCGGAGCTGACCCTGCCGCTGCTGAATGATTTCGAGAGCCTTCCGGACTATCTCCTGACGAAGGTCACCGACGGCAAAGGATTGGAAATCGTGAAGGAAAACGACAGCACTGTATGGAAAAACAGCGAGGGGATGTCTCTGTTCCGGCTGTGGAATCAGGTGGATTATTACGGCTGGATGATGGATCTTCCGGTCACCTTCTCGGGATACAAGCCGTACGGCTCCTATGAAATGACCGAATTTGAAGATACCTTCCATTTCGATCTCCAGGCCTATCTTCGCAGCACGGACGAGAAGAAAAACGATCTTCTGACCTTCCGTGCCTACGGTGATAACCTTCCCGCCGCGTGGCCGGTGGAAACGCACCTGAACACGCATCTTTTCCTGATGGGGGATGTGTTTCCGAATATTGCCCTCTCCGTCGAGGGGGACTGCCATGAAGACGGCTCCTTCTCAGTCGGGCTCTTCAAGCCGATCGTCCCCGGAAAAGAGAATACGGAAATCTTCCGGGTAGAGGGCAACGCTGTGCAAACCGAGTCCGCCGATCTCCCGGATTATGATCCCGCCGGCTGGATGTTCTATCGGAACATCCTGTCCCTGAACGATTCGTCCATGGGCGAATTCGTGGATAACGTCACCAAACCGCTGATCAAAGGCGCGGTGCGATTCCTGGTGGATGTCCCGGTTTCCTTCTGCCAGAGCCTGATGGACGACCTGTCGGATTCGGGCATTCTCGCCCTGGTGCTGAGCAAATAAAAAGAACTGCCCAGCCGGATAACAGGCTTTGGACAGTTCCCCCCGGAGCTGCGTCATGCAGCTCCGGTTTTTCATCTTCGCTTATTCCGGCCAGACGCCGTCAAAAACAAATTCCGCCGGACCGGTCATGAACACATGGCCGGTTTTTTCATCCCATTGAATCTGAAGATTTCCGCCGTTCAGGCGAAGCTCCGCTTCCCGGTCCGTAAGTCCGTTCAGCACCGCAGCCACCAGCGTGGCGCAGGCGCCTGTGCCGCAGGCCATGGTCTCCCCCGCTCCCCTTTCCCACACCCGCATCCGAATGGCGGAACGGGACAGGATCGTGGCAAACTCCGTATTGACCCGGGCGGGAAATGCCGGATTCGTTTCCATCTTCGGACCTTTTTCGGAAACGGGAAATGCGTCCGCGTCCGGCACAAAAATCACCGCGTGCGGATTGCCCATGCTGACGCAGGTCACCCGGTAGGTTTCGTCTCCTGCAGTCACCGGCGTATCCATCACAGGGTTTCCCGGCAGCAGGGTGGGAATTTCCGCCGCCGAAAGTCCCGGCGCGCCCATATCCACGGTCACTGAAACAACCTTTCCGTCCTGAACCTTCAGAGACAGAATACGGATGCCGCTTCCGGTTTTCAGACGGATTTCCGTTTTATCGGTCAGTCCCCGGTCGAACACATACTTCCCAACACACCGGCTTGCGTTGCCGCACATTTCCGCCTCGCTGCCGTCAGCGTTGAACATGCGCATCTGGAAATCGGCATCGTCACACGGCAGAATCAGCACCAGCCCATCGCTGCCGACACCGAAATGCCGGTCGCTGATTCTCCGGGCCAGCCCGGCGGGATCCGTCACCGTCTCCCGGGAACAGTCGATATAGATATAATCGTTTCCGATACCCTGCATCTTTGTAAAGCGGA
>CADBLV010000122.1 GCA_902795555.1 uncultured Eubacteriales bacterium
GGATTCGGATCGCCTGCCGGCCCTCGCAAAGGTGCTGGATCTTTCGCTGGATTCTCTGTTTGCAGAAGACGAAAAGAACTGGGAACTGAAGCCGGTCAATTACGACGTCAGCCACATGTTCACCTTTGTGAAAGGCCGGGCCCAGATGCTGGGACTGGCTCAGACGCTGGCTGTGATGGAACTGCTGCGTCCGGCGCACGGCGCGCAGCAGCGGCGGTCGAAGTATGGGTTTGAATGCTCCTATATGGCGCACCCGCTGACAATGGCCTGCCATGCATTGGCAATGGGTCTGAAGGATGATGATGTGCTTGCCGCCGCTCTGGCCCATGATATGGTTGAGGATGCGCATATGAAACCGTCTGAACTCCCGGTCAATGACAGCGTCCGGGAAGCAGTCCGGCTGGTTTCCAAGAACATGTATGATCCGAACGAACCGGACTGGGAAGAACAGTACTTTGCCAACATTCGGAAGAATCCACTGGCTTGTATGGTGAAATGCCTGGATCGAACAAACAATCTGGCCGGAATGGCGGATGCCTTCTCCCGGAAATGGATGATCCGGTATACGGAAGAAACAGATCATTACTATCCGGCGCTGCTGGATGTGCTGAAGAAGGTGCCGGAATGGAATGACGCCTGGTGGCTGTTACGGTACCAGATGATGACCATGACGGAGGCGTTCAAACGCCTGCTGTAACGGGGAAACAAAGCTGAAGTGAAAAGTTAAGTTCCAGTGTTGAAACGGGATTTTACGGACGGGGAAACAAAAAATGGAAAAATTCTGAAAAGCTCTTTTTCGCTTCTCCTCTTTCTGGTATAATAGGTTCAGCGATTCATGAACAGGCCCGAAGGAGGGGTTCATATGCAATACGGTACTTTTGATGACGCCGCACGGGAGTACGTCATCAGTCGCGTCGATGTTCCCGTGTCCCTGACCAACTATCTGGGCACCCAGCGCATGGGTGCCGTCATTTCCCATCACGCGGGCGGGTATTGCTGGCTCGACAGCCCCCAGCATCACCGGATCACGCGCTTCCGGCCGAACGGCGTTCCCATGGATTGGCCCGGCCATTATGTTTATCTGCGGGATGACGAGACAGGAAAATACTGGTCTCTCTCCTGGCAGCCTACAGGCGTTTCCCTGGACGAGGCGGCCTATGAAGCCCGCCACGGCCTGAGTTATTCCGTTTTTCGATGCGATTATCAGGATATTTCCGCCTCGGAAACTCTCTTCATTCCCCGGGAATACAGCGGAGACGATCCCGTTGAAATCTTTGATGTCCGGATTCGGAACACCTCTGACCGGCCCCGCCGTCTGAGCGTTTACGGCTATGTGGAATTCTCCTTTCATGAAATCGATATGGATAACCAGAATTTCCAGATGAGCCTGTACGCTGCCGGTTCTCATTATGAAGACGGCGCCTGTCTGAACGAGCTTCATTATGAGCCCGGCGCCTGGCAGTTTTTCGCCTCCGATTTCATTCCGGACGGTCATGACGGCGTTCGCGACGCGTTTCTGGGGCCTTATCGCACAGAGCGAAACCCGCTGGCCGTGGAAACCGGACGCCTTTCAGGCAGCACGGAGCTCGGCGGGAACGTCTGCGGCGCCCTGCAGAAAAAACTGACGCTGGCTCCCGGAGAGGAAACCCGGCTGCTCTTCTATCTGGGAACCGGGCGGGGCGAGGCGGTCGCCCGGGCACGTCGGGTCTACGACCGGGCCGGTACGGACCGGGCCTTCGCGGATCTGAAAGCCTTCTGGGACGAGAAACTTTCCGCCCTGCAGGTGGAAACGCCCCATGAAAACATGAACCGTTCCCTGAACATCTGGAATTTTTATCAGTCTGAAATCAACGTTCTCTTCTCCCGCTTCTCCTCCTTTATTGAGGTAGGAGGCCGAACAGGCCTTGGCTACCGGGACACGGCACAGGACGCCATGTGTATCCCTCATGCCGAGCCGGAAGGCTGCCTGATGCGGATCCGTCAGCTGCTTCACGGCCAGACCCGGACCGGATACGGCCTGCATCTGTTCGATCCGGCTTTGCTGGAGGAAAAGACGGACGGCAGCGTGAAAACGCCCACGGTCATCCCGGAGGCAGACAAATCCTCCATGATTCACGGCATCAAAGATGCCTGCGCAGACGACGCGCTGTGGCTCATCCCCGCCATTGTCGAATACGTGCGTGAAACAGGTCGCGCCGGCTTTCTGGATGAAGTCATTCCCTACGCGGACGAAGGAGAAGCCACCGTGTGGGATCACATGAAAGCCATTCTGAATTTCTCCTATGCCCAGCTCGGCGCTCATGGAATCACCAAAGGACTCCGGGCGGACTGGAACGATTGCCTGAATCTGGGAGGCGGCGAAAGCGCCATGGTGGCCTTTTTGCTCATCTGGGCCACCAATCATTTCCTGGACGCGGCAAGAGCCCTGGGACGGGATGCCGATGCCGCACACTATTCCCGGGCCCGGGACGCCATGGCGGAAACCTGCCGCCTGGTGCTGTGGGACGGAAAATGGTTTCTTCGGGGGTTCACCGCCGCCGGACGTCCCATCGGTTCCTCCTCTGCCGAGGAAGGCAAGGTACATATGGAAAGCAACACCTGGGCCGTCATCTCCGGCGCAGCGACCCGTGCCCAGGGCCTCTCCTGCATGGACAGCGTAGACGAATGGCTGTATACGCCCTTCGGTCTGATGCTGAACGCTCCCTCCTTCCGCACCATTGACGACGCCGTCGGTTTTGTCACACGGGTTTATCCCGGCGTCAAGGAAAACGGCGCTATCTTCAGCCATCCGAATCCCTGGGCCTGGGTGGCGGAATGCATGCTGGGCCGCGGGACACGCGCCATGAAATTCTACGATGCACTGCTTCCGGAAAATCAGAATGACCGAATGGAAATCCGCCAGGCGGAACCGTACAGCTATTGCCAGTTCATCATGGGCCGGGACCATTCCGCATTTGGAAGAGCTCGTCACCCCTTCATGACCGGTTCCTCAGGATGGAGCTATTATGCCGCCACCCGCTACATGCTCGGCATCCGCCCCGGCTTTGACAGCCTGACAGTGGACCCCTGCATTCCGGCGGATTGGGATGGGTTCACAGCCCTGCGGCGCTGGCGGGGCGCTGTGTACCACATCACGGTCAAAAACCCCGACCACGTAGAAAAAGGCGTCCTTTCCATCGAAGCCGACGGAAAGAACGTTTCTGCAATCCCGGTTTTCACCTCCGGTGAGCATGAAATTATCATTACAATGGGAAAGGAAGGATCAGGCAATGATTAAATTCGGTACCGGCGGCTGGCGTGCCGTCATCGGTGATGGCTTCACCCGGGAAAATATCGAGCGGGTGGCCGCGGCCCTGGCCCGCCGAATGATTCGGGAAGGCTGCGCTGCCAGGGGAATCTGCGTCGGATACGATCGGCGATTTCTCAGCCGCGAAGCCTGCATCTGGTTTTCACAGGTCATGGCCGGGGAAGGCGTCAAAGTATGGTTTGTGAATCTGAACTGTCCCACACCCCAGATCATGTTTGCCGTCAAAACCATGAATCTGCCCTACGGCGCGATGATCACCGCCAGCCATAACCCCGCAATCTATAACGGAATCAAGCTCTTTACAGCAGGCGGCCGGGATGCTACGGAGGAATATACCCTCCCTGTGCAGGACGAAGCCAATGCCGTTGATCTAGCCTCCATCCGATCCCTGAATTTCGAGGCCGCGCTTTCCGACGGCATCATCTCCTTCACGGATCCCCGGGATGCGTATCTGGATTCCATTCTGTCCCAGATTCAAACCGATGCCATCCGGGCCCGTCATCCCCGGGTGGTGCTGGATCCCATGTTCGGCGTCAGCCTCTCCGGCCTCCAGACGATTCTCTATACCTGCCGATGCGATGTGGACGTCATCAACGACCGCCATGATGCCTTCTTCGGCCGTCATCTCCCTGCGCCAACCCCGGCAACCCTGGTGGATCTGCAGCAAGCTGTACTCGAGCATCATGCTTCCGTGGGCATTGCCACCGACGGTGACGCGGACCGGCTCGGCATTGTGGATGAAAACGGCCGCTATGTCTCCGCCAATGAGGTGCTGGTGTTGCTGTATTATTATCTGCTGGCCTTCCGCGGATGGAAAGGTGACGCAGTTCGCAATATCGCCACCACCCACCTGCTGGATCGTGTGGCTGAAGCCTACGGCCAGCGCTGCATTGAAGTGCCGGTCGGCTTCAAACATATCTCCGCCGGCATGGAAGCCAACGCCGCCCTCATCGGCGGTGAATCCTCCGGCGGTCTCACTGTGCGTGGCCATATTCACGGCAAAGACGGACTCTATGCCGCGTCTCTCCTGCTGGAAATGCTCTGTGTCACAGAAAAGCCCATCAGCGCTCTGATTCAGGAAATCTATGACCGTTTCGGCGAGGCCCATATGGCGGAATATGACTGGGCCCTTACCCCCGAAACCCGGGAACGGATCGGACAGAAGGTGATGATCCGCAAAGAGCTCCCCGTCCTGCCGCTTCCGGTGGATCATGTCAGCTATCTGGACGGCTGCAAGCTGTATCTGAAGGGCGGCTGGCTCATTATCCGCTTCTCCGGCACGGAGCCCCGGGTTCGTATCTTCGCGGAAGCGGAAACCGCTGCCCTGGCCACGGAACTGGTTCAGGCTGCCGCGGACTTCACCGGCCTCCCGTTTCCGCCCATCCTTGAGTCCTGATGCTAAAAGCACCAAAACCCGGCCATCAGGCCGGGTTTTGGTCTCACCGTACGCAGCGCACCTTCAGCATTCCCTGTGCTCCGCGTCCTTCCTGTCATGTTTATTCCGTACTCACCAGATCCAGAATCGCCGCTAGTTTATGAACACCGATGCCTTTCACTGTCACCAGATCCTCCGGATATCGGAAGGGGCCGTTTTCCGTTCGCTCAGCGATGATCCGTTCAGCCAGAGCAGGCCCAATGCCCGGCAACGCCGTCAGTTCCTCTGCGGTGGCAGTGTTCACATTCACGCGGCTCCGGCCGCCTGTTTCAATCTGTTCGCTGCTTTCCGCCTGTCCGTCGGACATCAACTGTTCTTCGCCTTCCGTCTGCCCGTCGGACATCGTCTGCTCACCGATTTCCTTCTGCCCGCCGGACGTCGTCTGCTCACTGATTTCCGTCTGCCCGTCGGACATCAACTGTTCTTCGCCTTCCATCTGCCCGCCGGACGTCAACTGTTCATTGCTTTCCGTCTGTCCACCGAGCATCGTCCGTTCACTGATTTCCGTCTGTCCGCCGGGCTCCGCCAGTTCATCGTTTCCCAAATCGAACGTTCGCTGAATTTCCGTCTCTGTGCGGCGGCTTCCTGCATCAAACCATCTTCCGGGCTCCGGCGCAAAGATTCCTCCGAACATTTCAGCCCCGCAAAGCCCCATGGAAACCGCAATCAACACGGCACCCAGGGCTTTTCTGGCTCTCTCAGACATCCTTTCGTACCTTCTGGCCCTGCCGGGTATCCTCCAGGATATATCCCGCAGCCTGGATCGCGGCGCGCAGCTCATCACTGCGCGCCCAGTCCTTATTCTTCCTGGCTTCCGCGCGTTCGTCAATCATCTGCTGAATCTCCGCCGGGATGCTCTCTTCTTCCCTGCTGAGAATGCCCAGCACGCCGCAAACCGCTTTCAGGCTCTCCAGGGTCTTTTTCACCGCTTCCCGGGAGGATGCCTCCGTCAGGGAAACATTCGCATCCTTCACCAGCTCAAAGATCGCCCCCAGCGCATCCGCTGTGTTCAGATCATCGTCCATGGCCTGGTCAAACCGATTCTCGTAATTCCCGATCCGCTCCAACAGTTCCTCTTCTTCAGGGGAAAGAGGCTTCTCAGCGCAATGGTTCAGCAGGAAAAGCAGCTGATCCCGCGCTGTATAAAGCCGGTTCAGGCTGGTGCTGGCCGCCTCAATCTGATCCCTGCTGAAATTGATCGGGCTCCGATAATGAGCGCTGAGCATGAACATCCGTACTGCTTCCAGGTCATATTCCGCGGATATATCCCGCACAGTAAAGAAATTGTTCAGACTCTTGCTCATCTTCTGGTTGTCCACATTGATGAATCCGTTATGCATCCAGTAATGCACATACGGTTTGCCCGTTGCCCCTTCGCTCTGGGCGATCTCGTTTTCATGATGAGGGAAGAGCAGATCCTTGCCTCCGCAGTGAATATCGAAGGTTTCTCCCAGATATTTCATGCTCATGGCGGAGCATTCAATATGCCATCCGGGCCTTCCCTTTCCCCAGGGACTGTCCCAGGCAGGTTCGCCGGGCTTCTGTGCCTTCCAGAGGGTGAAGTCCTCCGCCGCTTCCTTCTCCGTTTCCACATTCAGCCGTTCGCTGGCGCCTGCCTCCCGGTCTTCTGTCCGCTGTCCCGACAGCTTTCCGTATCCCGGAAAAGCGCTCACCCGGTAATATACATCTCCCGAAGGAGCGGCATAGGCATGTCCGTTGTCAATCAGCCGCTGAATCAGCGCAATGATTTCCGGAATATGATCCGTCGCCTTCGGATGCACCGTCGCCGGACGAATGCCCAGCGCCTTCGCGTCTTTATAGTATTCCCCGATAAACCGTTCCGCCAGCTCGGCCACGGTAATGCCTTCTTCGTTCGCCCGGCGGATCATCTTATCGTCGATATCGGTGAAATTCTGCACAAAGGTCACATCATACCCTTCCCGCTCCAGCTGTCTCCGCAGCACATCGAAGGTGATGAACGGCCGGGCGTTGCCGATATGAAAATAATTGTATACCGTAGGACCGCAGGCATAGATGCCTACCTTGCCCTCATGAATCGGCCGAAAGGTTTCCTTCTTTCGAGTCAGACTGTTATAAATCTGCATCTTGTCATCAGGCTCCTTTTTTACTTCTCTTTTTCCTGTGCGTAATCACCATCCGCAGGATTGCCAGACACCAGACGGCGCCTGCGGCGATTGACATCCACAGGATGACCCGATTGGTGTTGAAGGGAAGCCGGAACACCTTCCGTCCTCCGTTCCGGTTAAAATCATCCTCCTCGCTGAACGAGAAGGTCTTACTTTCCAGCGTGCTTCCGTCCTCCCCGAGAACGTCGACAGTCACCCTGGCCGCGGAATAATACGTATCCTGCGGAATAGACCAGCTTCCCTGGAAGGGAACCGCTCCGGAGAGGCCTGCTGTGCTCAGCGTATACTCCTCAGCCTGTTTGCGCGTCGCAATACGCTTTCCGTTCATATGAGTGAAAACGATGGAACCCTTCTCGCTCTGGCGGGGCTCAGGATCCACCGTCAGCCGAAGCACCACGGTCTCCGGCAGCTTCTCCGGCAGCTTTACTGCGCCCTCAAAAGTCGCCACCTTCCCCGGTGTCCAGCTCCATTCCAACGGCACAACCCGCGTCTCCGCGACATCTGTCACCGCCTTGTCCGGCATCTCCGCGGTCTCCGTCGCCGCTGTTTCCGTTCCGGCCGTCTCCGCGGCCGCAGTCTCTGCCGTTTCCGCTGTCTCCGCGACAACCGGCATCGTACAGGTCAGCCCGATCAGCAGCATCACGACCGCCAACCCAATACAGACGATTTTTTTCATTCTTTCGTTCCCCTGTCTTTTATTCCGCGGGGGCATCCTGCGAATTCCGCTCTCCCTGGGCCTGTTCCCGAATGGCGCCCATCTTCTGCAGGGAATCTTTGACTTTATCCGCCATGATTTCCACGTTTCGCTCCCGGTTAAACAGCGCATCGATGGATTCCGTCACAGATGCCGTATCCTTCACCTCTCCGAAAACCGTTCCGCGGCCTTCCGGTTCATCCTCTGTCAGCACCGTCGGAATCCCCGGCTTTTCTTCTTCGGATTTCGCCTCATCCTCCGCCGGGCCGGACGTTTCAGTCGCGTCAGTCCCTTCCGCCTGGGCAGCATCCGCTGCATCCTCTGCCGCCGTCGTCTCCGCCGGAGCGTCGTTTTCCGCAGCCCCTACCTTGCCGGCATACCTTTCCGCCCGCATGTCGTTCAACCGCTCGTCAATGGTCTGGATTTCCTGCAGCTGCTTCCGGATCTCCTCCGGGAAGGCTTCCCCTTTCTGCCACAGCACATACGCCAGCGACCCGATATTGGCAATAATCTCCCTGCGCTGGTTTTGCAGGTTCATCTCGTCTACTTTGAATTTTGTATTGCTGGCTATGCTGGAAGCGGTATTGCCCACCGTTTCCATACTCCGAATCCATATTTTCTTTAACTGATTCCGAATTTCTGCCATTTCATCATCCCCCCTTGCGGTCAGGCTCTATTATATCGTTTTTTCCCGGGAAACACAAGACCGCCGGCGCCTGAAAAAGCGCCCAGCGGCCCGGGGTTAAAGCGGAACGGAAACGGTCGATCCCTTCCGTTCCGCCAAACATGATCATTTTACAAATAGCATCAGGTGTTCAGCAGATGCGCGCATTCGCTGCGGAAGGATATCGCGGCACTGTCGCCCACATGGAAAACCTTCTTGCCGATGGGGCAGTTATCCGCAATCTTCACCAGCGTATCTCCCACCCGCACATGATAATTCTGATAGGAACCCATGAAGCAGCTCAGCTCTACTTTGCAGGGGAGCATCCCTTCATCGGCGATTTCGATGGCTTCCGGCCGCAGAACGATCTCCGCGCCGGCACCGATCGCTGCTTCGTCGCTTCGCACCTTCACCGGATATCCGTTCACTTCCGCAATCACATCCACGCCGTCCCGACCTTTCACCGTGCACGGCAGGAAGTTGCATTCTCCGATGAAATCCGCCACAAATTCACTGTTCGGATGATAGTATATCTCCTCCGGAGAACCCATCTGCGCAATGACGCCGCCTTTCATCAGGATGATGTTGTCGGAAATGGCCATTGCCTCGCTCTGATCGTGGGTAACGTAAATCGCGGTGATCCCCAAGGCCTGCTGAATCCGGCGGATTTCTGTCCGCATCTGAACCCGCAGTTTCGCGTCCAGGTTGCTCAGAGGCTCGTCAAACAGCAGCACTCCCGGCTCGACCACCAGCGCCCGGGCCAGCGCCACACGCTGCTGCTGACCGCCGGAAAGCTGGTTGGTCATCCGCTGTTCCATGTCCGCAAGCTCAACCAGTTTCAGGATGTTTGTCACCTTTTGCCTGATCTCGTCCCTGGGCATTTTTCGCAGCTTCAGCCCGTAGGCCACGTTGTCAAACACGTTGTAATGGGGAAACAGCGCATAGCTCTGAAACACCATGGCCGTGTCGCGCTTATTGGGGGTCAGCTCGTTGATGGGTTCGCCGCCCAGATAGATTTCCCCCTCGTCCGGAGACTCAAATCCGGCGATCATCCGCAAAGTTGTGGTTTTTCCACAGCCCGAGGGGCCCAGCAGTGTCACAAAGCTGCCTGGCTCAATGTCCAGCGTCACATCATGAACCGCGTAAAAATCCTTCCCCGTTTTGGGATCCTTATAAATTTTGGAAATATGATCCAGCCGTACCCCTTTCGGCTCTTTCGCTACCGCTGCCATATCAATTCACCTCTTCTTTGATCTTTTTGCTCGTGCCAAAGTGCTTCAGTACCGTATTCATGATCAGAATCGCCGCGTAGGTAATCATGATGAGGATTGTGGCGTAAGCGCACGCGACGCCGAACTCCCCTTTCTCGGCATATTCATTGATACGGCAGGTAATCAGCAGGTATCGGGGCGTCACCAGCAGGATGACGGCACTGATGGCGGTAATTGATCGTACGAAGGTCGTCACCAGGCCGGAGAAGAAGGAATCCTTGATCAGCGGCAGTGTCACCGTCGTGAACACCTTGCCGCTACCGGCGCCCATATCATAGGCACTTTCCTCGATTGATTTGTCAATCTGTCTCAGTGCGGATATACCGCTCCGTGTGCCCACAGGCAGGGATCGGACCACAAACACAATAATCAGGATCAGACCCGTTCCATAAATTCCCTGCAGGAAACCGGTGCGGAATACACCGCCCGCAAATCCGCGAATAAATCCAACGCCCAGCACAGTCCCCGGCACAGCCATCGCCAGCATGGAAACTGCCTCAACAAACCCTTTACCCCTGAATTTACGCTTCACCACCAGATAAGAGATAATCATGGACAGCAACGCTGTAATCGGTGACGCAATCAGAGACAGGATAAATGAATCCTTGAAGGCTTTCCACCCGCCCTCCTTAAACATCTGGTCAAACCACTTGAATGTCAGGGAATAATCCCTTCCCCAGAGCTTGAACAGCGCACCGAAGGGAACGGCGATGTACATCAGGATGACAAAGATGGAAACAGCTACACACAGGATGGACAGAGGATATCGGACGCTCTTGTCCTCAATCAGCATCCGTCCCCTGGAGGCCTTGCCCGTCAGCGTGGCAGCCGTCTTCTTCTCCAGAACGAATTTCTGAATCATGAAGAAAAGCAACGTGATCGACAGCAGTACCACCGCCATGGCGGAAGCACCGTTGATATCATAAGTACCGCCGGTAATGCGCAGGTAAATGGTCGTCGCCAGCGTATCATAGCTTCCGCCGATGATCATCGGGTTGGCAAAGTCCGCTACCGATTCAATGAACGTAACCAGGAAAGCGTTGCCCAGCCCCGGCAGCAGCAGCGGCAGCGTCACCGAAGTAAACACTTTCCACCGGGAAGCACCCATGTCCCGCGAAGCTTCCTCCATGGAAGGGTCTATATTCTTCAGAAGACCTTTCAGCATCAGATAAACCACCGGGAAAAACGTCAGCGTCTGCACGATCACGATGCCCCACAGGCCATAAATATCCGAGTCATAGATCCCCAGAATTTTCCGGGTGATCAGTCCCGTACGCCCGAACATGAGCATCATCGACAGCGAAAGCACAAACGGCGGTGAAACAACCGGGAGCATGGAGACGATATCGAACAGCTTCTTGGTCGCCCGGTTGCGGATATGGACATAAACGTCTACATACGCGAACAGCAGGCCGATCAGCAGCGAACCCAATCCGGTCAGTGCGCCGAGGATCAGCGTGTTCGTGAATGCTCTGTTAAACGTATAGTCGCTGAAGATTCGCGGGAACGCGTCCAGTGTCCAGTTATCCTCATGCAACTGAATACACAGGTCACTCAGCTCAATCCCGTCCATCTTTTTAATCACACGGCCGTTTGCTCGGAATGTCTGGGGCGTTTCCTGCACCGTGGTCAACTGGTCCAGTGCGATATAAACAGCCTTATCCTTGTTATTGACAGTTTTCAGATAGATCGGTTTCCCCGCCTCGACATCAGCCATCGTTGCCCTGCCTGCAAACAGCCCGGTAG
The DNA here is from genome assembly GCA_902795555.1 of uncultured Eubacteriales bacterium. The sequence goes on from CADBLV010000122.1 coordinate 11,265, forward strand.
AGCTGTAAAGCGGAACAATTTTCTCCCCAACGCCCTCTGTCGGCGACGTCAGTCTGACACACACCGGAGAACGGTTATCGCTGACCGTCTCCCCCTTCTCCGTCACATATTGGATCTCTTCCCCGTTGACCAGCGATTCAATGCTGTAAAGCTTCGTCTCCCGAACCAACACACTGTCCATCAGAAGCATTGCAAGCGGATAGAGAATGAACAGTGACAGAAAAGCAATCAGTGCAATGATCGTCACAACCAAAACCGGATCGCCGAAAAACTTTTTACGATCCAGTTTTGAGCTCTGACTGCTAGCCATGGGCACTCATCCCCTTTTTCTTTTTCTTTGGTCACTGTACCGGAAAAGGGGACGGGGCATCCGCCTCGTCCCCCTCACAAGGATTCCGGGGTTATCTGGAAATTATTCCGTCTTGAAACGATCGTCCGCTTCTTTGCCGGCTTCCTTCAGCGCATTAAAGTAATCTTCAACATATTTGGAAGTGTTCTCCTTGGCGTCCGCGAAATCGTACGCGATTGTCTTGTTGCGATCCAGTTCCGGGAACGCAGCCAGCGCGGTGGGGGTTTCAGCGTTGGTGATCACCAGATACTGATAGCTTTCGGCGTCGTCCGCAAGCTCCACGCATTCAGGAGACAGCGCATATTCAACCCACAGTTTCGCAGCGTTGGGATGCTCGCATCCTTCGAAAATCGCGGTGGAACCGATCTCATAGGCAGTTCCGTCTTCCGGAATAATCAGCCCGATGTTGTCGTAGCCCTTCAGAATCTGAGCAACGCCATCATGCAGGAAGCCAATACCGATGACACATTCTCCGGGGCCAACCTTCTTGGAGGGGCCGGAGCCGCTCTTTGTGTACTGGGCAACGTTCTTGTCCAGTTCAACCAGATACTTCATGGCTTCGTCATGGCCTTTGATCTGAACCATGGTGTTAATCACCAGCTTGGCCGTGCCGGCAGTGTTCGGGTTGGACAGCCAGATCAGGCCTTTGTATTCAGGCTTCAGCAGATCGTCCCAGGTCTTGGGCGCTTCCAGCCCCAGGCGAGCCAGTTCTTCCTTGTTCACCATGAAGCCGAGGATTCCCTGGTAAATACCATACCAGTACCCATCGGGATCACGGAACTCCGCCTTCATCAGGTTGGCCGCGTTCTTGGCTTCATAGGCCTCCAGCAGGCCGGCCTTGGCTGCTTCATTGTAGGGATCGTTCGTGCCGCCGAACCAGACATCAGCGGAAGGATTGCCCTTTTCTTCCGTGATCTTGGACTGAACCTCACCGGTAGACAACCGCTGGTAGCTCGTCTTGATGCCGTACAGTTCTTCAAAATGCTTGCACGCAGCGTTCAGATACGCCTCTTCGCAGGAACCGTATACCACCAGTTCCCCCTCCGCCTTGGCGGCTTCCACCAGATCGGCAGGAGCGCCAACCACGTCTTCCGCCAGCGCGGCGGCACAGGACAGCAGCATGGCCAGAGCCAGCAGCAAAGCAAACAGTTTCTTCATGAAAAAATCCCTCCTTATTCTTCTCGCCGCGAACCACGCGGCGGAAATCCCGAAAATGAAAATACGAAAAATAGCTTCCCGTCAGGCTGTTTCTACGTTTCCTATGCGACTATGATATCACGCGTCTTCATCCCTGTCAAGCAAAAAAGAAGGCTCTCGTTCCGGTGTTTCCGTCCGGCCCGGGAGACGAAGCCGATCCGGCGGAAACTTTCCGACCGCCGTCTCTACGATTTGCATTGTCGCCCGATTTCTGGTATACTGACCCATGCTTCCAGGAGATCATATGTGATTCATCCTCCCTGCCTTTTCGCAGTATCTTTCAGGAAGGAGGCGTCCGAAATGCCGATCTGGGCTTCCTGGCTGGATCCGGACTCCTATGATGTAGCCGCGTCGATTATCTCCATCGCGCTGATGCTGGCCGTAGGTTTTCTCATGACCCGGATCACCAAAAAACTGCGCCTGCCCAATGTCACTGCCTACATCGTGGGCGGCATTCTGATCGGTCCGTTCTGTTTGAATCTGGTTCCGCAAAAAGTGATTGAGGGAACTGCCTTCCTCCCGGACATTGCCCTGGCCTTCATCGCTTTCAGCACCGGCGAGTTTTTCCGTCTTTCCGTGCTGAAAAAGAACGGCCGCAAAGTCATCACCATCACTTTGCTGGAGTCCGTCGGAGCCGCGGTGCTCGTGTTCCTGGCGTGCTTCCTGGTGCTGAAGCTCAGTTTTGCCTTCTCTGTGGTGCTGGGCGCCCTGGCCACGGCGACCGCTCCGGCCTCCACCATCATGACCATCCGTCAAACCGAGGCAAAAGGAGATTTTGTCGAAACGCTCCTGCAGGTAGTCGCCCTGGATGATATGGTCGGCCTCGTACTTTATTCCCTGGCCATCTCCCTGGCCACCGCCATTCTTTCCAGCTCGGGTTTCCAAGCCGGCGATCTGCTTATTCCTCTGGGAAAGAATATCCTGATGATGCTCATCGGCTGCTCCTTCGGCCTCCTTCTGAAGCTGCTCATCGCCAGCAAGCGCAGCACGGACAACCGGCTCATCATCGCCATCGCCACCCTTTTCACCTTCTGCGGCATCTGCGCCGTGGCGGACATCTCCCCCCTCCTGGGCTGCATGGCCATGGGCACGGTGTATATCAATGCCACCGACGACGAACGTCTCTTCCGGCAGCTGAATTATTTCAGTCCGCCGATCCTGCTTCTCTTCTTTGTCCGCAGCGGCATTTCCTTTGATCTGGGCTCTCTCACCAGCGCCTCCCAGAGCATCGGCACCGTTCCGCTCCTCCTGGTCGGCGTGGTGTATTTCTTCGTCCGTATCCTGGGCAAATACGGCGGCGCTTTCCTGGGCTGCCATCTGGCCGGCAAGCCGCCGAAAGTCCGGAACTACCTCGGTCTCGCCCTCATTCCCCAGGCGGGCGTTGCCATCGGTCTGGCTGCCCTGGGAGCCAGGGAACTGGGCGGGGCGACCGGCCACGCGCTGGAAACCATCATTCTCTCCTCCTCCGTGCTCTATGAGCTCATCGGCCCCGGCGCGGCCAAGCTCTCCCTCTATCTTTCCGGCTCCTATTCCAATCAGCTGGAGGATCTGGCGCCCGTTCCCGAAACGGATTCCGGCGGCGAAAAGAAATCCGAAGTGGAGCTGCTCATTGAACGCATCCAGAAGATTCAGGCAGAGCTTCCCTCCCACACGGTGAACGAAAACGAACAGGTCTTCACCGAAGCTGCAGAGGAATACCATCAGGAGCAGATCCGGCCCGAAAAAGAAAAATCAAAAGCCAAGTCCTCCGGAAAGAAAAACAAAGGAAAGGATCGGTGATCTGACGTGGAAGCATCTGCCGCAACCGTTTTCGTTGACCCCATCGTCCAATGGATCGGCCCCTGGGCCGCCGGCATCACCCTCGGATCCATCCTTCTCCGTCTGGGACTGTCCCTGCTGCTGGGCGCCGTGATCGGCTGGGAACGCTCCAACAAGCGCCATTCTGCGGGATTAAGAACCTTCATGCTCATGTTCCTGACCGGCGCTCTCTCCGGCATCCTGGACAGCTATCTCTTTGCGGAATCCGGAAAAACCGGTTTGTTCCTTCTCTCGGCCGCCGCTGTCATCGGCGCCTCCACCATTGTTGTTCATTCCGTTTTCCATTCTTCCCGGAATCAGATCAAGGGACTTACAACAGCTGTAGGGCTCTGGGTGGCCATGGTGATCGGTATCGCCCTGGGCATCGGATATTACACAGTGGCGCTGGCTTCCTTTGCCGCCCTGCTGGCCGCCCTCCTCTGGTTTCCGCCCCTGGAAAGCTACTTCAAAAACCGTTCGAACCATTTTGA
>CADBLV010000123.1 GCA_902795555.1 uncultured Eubacteriales bacterium
CAATTCCTTCGGCACCTATCTGGTTTCCTGCATGATTCAGAAAGTGTGCGGGTGCACCGTGCGGGATTATCTGATTCCCCGGCTGTTTACCCCGCTGGGCATCGATCCCCCGATGTGGGAGGAATCCCCGGAGGGCATTTCCTGCGGGGGCTTCGGGCTGTACATGAAGCCGATGGATATCGCAAGGTTCGGTCAGTGTCTTCTGGAGCGGGGGAAATGGCAGGGAAGACAGGTGCTGCCGAAAGGCTGGGTTGAGCTGGCCACCCGGAAGCATATCGACAACGAGAACAAGCTGCGACCGCCTAACAGCGAATGGTGCCAGGGATACGGATATCAGTTCTGGCGATGCCGGGAAGGACGGTATCGGGGGGACGGCAGCATGGGCCAGGGCCTGTTTGTGGACGAACGGCAGGACATGGTCTGCGTCGTGACCTGCGAGACCGAAGCGATGGAAGAGGAATTCGGGCTGATCCGGGAGAACCTGTTTGCCGCACCGGCCATGGCGCCCGGAAGCGCGGCGGACCTGGAAACCCTGCGGAAGCGCACGGAAGAGGCGCGGACAGGCGGCCCGGCGGACGACGACGGAACAGCCTTTCAGAAATCAACCTCGGGAGGAGCATCATGGAAATCTTTGTTTGCCTGAAACAGGTGCCGTCCACCAATCAGGTCCAGGTGGACGAGGAGACCGGCGTGCTGAAACGCAGCGGCGTCGCCTCCAAAATGAATCCCTACGACCTGTACGCGCTGGAGACGGCGCTGCGGCTGCGGGCGCAGCACGGAGGCAAAATCACCGTGGGGACCATGGGTCCGCCCCAGGCTCAGGCGGTGATCCGGGAAGCCTATATGATGGGCGCGGACGAAGGATATGTCTTCTCCGACCGCCGGCTCGGGGGCGCGGACGTGCTGGCCACCAGCTATACCCTGTCGCAGGCGATTTCCGCCATCGGAAATTTCGACCTGATTCTCTGCGGCAAGCAGACCACGGACGGGGACACGGCTCAGGTCGGGCCGGCCATCGCGGAGCATCTGGGCATTCCCCACGCGGCGTGGGTCACCCGGATGGAGGTTTGCGGAGACGGCATCGACGCCTGCCAGCAGCTGCAGGACACGATCGAAACCGTGCATATGCCCTTCCCATGCCTGGCGACTGTCGAGCAGGACATCTGCATGCCCCGGCTGCCCTCCCTGAAAACCGCCCGGGAAACCGCGGACCGGCCGATTCACATGCTGTCGCTGGACGATTTTCCGGACAGGGACGCATCTCATTACGGTCTTTCCGGAAGCCCGACCCAGGTGGAACGGATCTTTCCGCCCGTTCAGGATACGACGCGGGAAAGCTGGGAAGGCGGGGACTGCGCTGAAAAGCTGTACAGCCGGCTGAAAGACTGGAAGTTTATTTCCTGAAAGAAAGGAAGAGAGTGCAGATGATCCAAATCGCACTGCTTGAGCGCAAGTGCACCGGATGCGGGAAGTGCCGGAGCGCCTGCCCGTTCGGCGCCATTGACTGGAAGAACGGAAAACCGGAACTGAACGCGGGATGCAAGGTGTGCGGCCTGTGTGTGAAGAACTGTCCCGAGCAGGCGCTGATCCGCCTGGAAACGAAAACGGACAGCGTGGATAAAAGCCAGTGGAAGGGAATCCTGGTGTTCGCGGAAGTCAGCGGCGGACGCCTGCATCCCGTGGGGCTCGAACTGATCGGCAAAGGCCTGGAGCTGGCCACGGTATGCGGAGATCCGGTTATGGCCGTGCTGGTCGGCAGCGGGATCCGCTCCTTCGCGGAAGAACTGCGCCATTACGGCGTGAGCAGCGTGTACGTCTATGACGATCCGGCTCTGGGATTTTTCCGGGCGGACGCTTACGCCGCGTGCGTCGAGGACTGCATCCGGAAGGCGCGGCCGTCCACCGTGCTCGTCGGGGCGACCAGCCTCGGCCGATCCCTGGCCCCGCGGCTTTCCACCCGATTTCATACCGGGCTGACGGCTGACTGCACGAGGCTGGAAATGCGGGAGAACAGCGATCTGGTGCAGATCCGTCCGGCCTTCGGCGGAAACATCATGGCTCAGATCATTACCACCCGCACCAGGCCGCAGTTTGCGACGGTGCGATATAAGGTGATGAACCCTCCGCCCCGGCAGGAAGAGGCCGCGGGCGAGGTGATCGTCCGACCGATCCCGAAGGGCGTCGCCGCCTCTCCGGTTACCTGCGTCAGCATTTCCCCCGTTCCGCCGGCCCGCAGCATCTCCGACGCAGAGATCCTGGTCGTGGGCGGACGGGGACTCCGGAAGGAGAGCGACCTGGACCTGATTCGGGAGCTGGCCGATGCCCTGGGCGGGGACTGGGCCACCACCCGTCCCCTGGTGGAGAAGGGATGGGCCGGCAACGACCGGCAGATCGGACTGTCCGGGAGGACGGTGCGGCCCCGGCTGATCATCACCTGCGGCGTGAGCGGGGCGATTCAGTTTACCTCCTGCATGAACGCCAGCGAGCATATCGTGTCCATCAACACCGACCCCAACGCGCCGATTCACAGCGTGGCGCATATCGCCATTACCGCCGACCTGTATGAGGTGGTTCCGGCGCTGATCCGCCGCATCCGGGAAGAGGCAGTTTACACAGGAGGGAAAGCATGAAACCCTATCAATCGGTTACGGAGGCGGATCTGGCCTTCTTCCGGGAAGTGATGCCCGGGCGGGTGTTCGCCGGGGAGGAGATTTCCTCCGACTATGATCACGACGAAATGACGGAATACGGCCATTTCATGCCTGAAGCGGTTCTTCAGGCCGGGAGCGCGGAGGAGATCAGCCGCGTGCTGGCCTATTGCAATGAGCGGAGGATTCCGGTGACGCCCCGGGGCGCCGGCACCGGGCTTTGCGGCGGATGCGTGCCTGTGTTCGGCGGCATCGTTTTGAGCACGGAACGGATGAAGCGCGTGATTGAAGTGGACACCCGGAACATGACCGCCACGGTCGAGCCCGGGGTGCTGCTGATGGAATTCCCTCAGGCGCTGGCCGGAACGGGTTTGTTCTATCCGCCGGATCCCGGAGAGAAGACGGCCACCATGGGCGGAAACGCCATGACCAACGCCGGGGGGATGCGGGCCGTTCGATACGGCGTGACACGGGATTATGTTCTGGGCATGGAGATCGTTCTGGCCGACGGCAGCATTCTGCAGCTGGGCGGCAAGAACGTCAAGACCTCCAGCGGATACAGCCTGATCGATCTGATGATCGGGAGCGAGGGCACGCTGGGATTTCTGACGAAACTGACCGTGAAACTGATCGCGGAACCGAAGATGAACCTGTCCCTGCTCGTTCCCTTTGACGATCTGGACAGCTGCATCGGAGCCGTGCCCCAGGTGCTGGGGTGCGGATGCGATCCGACGGCGGTCGAATTTATGGAGCGGGAAGTGATTACCTGCGCGGAAACCTATCTGGGCAAGGCCTTTCCGGACACCGAAGCCAATGCCTATCTGCTGATCCGGCTGGACGGGGAGAGCACGGAGACGCTGAAGCCCGCCATGGACCGGCTGACGGATCTGCTCTTATCCCTCGGCGCAAAGGATGTGCTGCTGGCGGACACGGACGAGCGCAAGGAAAGCATCTGGAACGCCAGGGGCGCTTTCCTGGAAGCCATCAAGAACAGCACCACGGCCATGGATGAATGCGACGTGGTCGTTCCGCGGGATCTGATTCCCGATTTCGTGCGGCGGATGCTGACCATCGCCCGGGAGGAGGAGATCCGGATCCGCTCCTTCGGCCACGCGGGGGACGGCAATCTGCATATCTATGTCTGCCGGGACGATCTGGACGGGAAGGCCTGGAAAGAAAAGGTGGCGTCCGTGATGGAAAAGCTGTATACCGCGGCCAGGGAGCTGAAGGGGGAGGTCAGCGGCGAGCACGGCATCGGCCACGCCAAGCGGGAGTTCCTCCGGGAGAGCGTCGGGGAGAAGCAGATGGAGCTCATGCGGGGGATCAAGCAGGTGTTTGATCCGAACGGTATTCTGAACCCGGGGAAAGTGTGCGGATGAAACCGTGGATCAATCAGACAGTTTTAAACGGAGGATAACTATGCGAAAAGTGAATGAAATGACCCTTCGGGAAAAGGTCGGGCAGCTGTTTATGATTCGCCCGGACGCGCTGGAAAAGCGATTTGATACGGTGCAGATTGAGGATGTGGACCTTCCCGGAACCACCTGTGTGACCGAGGAAATGAGAGCGCTGTATCGGGAATATCCCTGCGGCGGCTTTGCCCTGTTCCGGAAAAACCTGATCGATCCCGCCCAGTTGCTGTCTTTTACAAAAGAACTGCACGGGCTGGGGGATCCGCCGCCCATGCTGAGTATCGACGAGGAAGGCGGACGGGTGGCCCGGATCGCGAATCATCCGGTGGATTTCGGCGTACCCAGGTTTCCTCCCATGAACGACATCGGCCAGACGCACGACGAATCGTATGCCCATCGCGCCGGATTCGAAATCGGAAGCTATCTGAAGCGGTTCGGCCTGAACATTGACCTGGCGCCGGTGGCGGATGTGAACACCCATCCGAACAACTGCGTCAAATCCGACCGGTCTTTCGGCAGCGATCCGGAAGAGGCCGCGCGGATGATCCGCCAGTATGTGCGCGGACTGCACGAAGCCGGCGTCGCCTCCTGCGTCAAGCATTTTCCGGGCTCCGGCAACACCAACAAGGACACGCATCTGGGATACGCGGAGACTCTGAAGACCTGGGAAGACATGAAAGCCTGCGAGATGATTCCCTTTGCGGCGGGCATCGCGGAAGGAACGGAATATATTATGGCCGGGCATATCGCCGCGCCGGAGGTGACCGGCAACGAGGTTCCTTCCACGCTCTCTCCTGTGATCCTGACAGAGAAGCTTCGCGGAGAAATGGGCTTTGACGGCCTGATTATGACCGATGCCCTGGGCATGAAGGCCGTCAGTGAAAAATATACCTCCGCCGAAGCCTGCGTGGAAAGCTTCCTGGCCGGCGCGGATGTGCTGCTGATGCCGGCGGATTACTTCGAAGCCTTTGACGGCATGATGAAAGCCGTGGAGAACGGAAGGATCAGCGAAGAAAGAATCCATCGGAGCGTGGAGCGTATACTGGCATTTAAACAGACTATGGTCTGATCAGAACAGACTATGGCCTCTTTCGTTCGCCGAAGTTCATCTGTGAACCTCGAAGCAGGAACGAAAGAGGCCTTTTTATGTCTTCCGCAAAGAGCGCGAAGACCATGACCTGCCGGGATCCCAGGCAGAAGCAGCCTGGGTTACGTCTTCGCGGAGGGGGTGGACACCCTGTCATACCCGGAGCCCTTGCCGTCGGGCAGCTCTTTCTCATCCAGTTCCGGGATGCAGGCCAGCGTGCCTTCCGCATAGCGCTTCAGTTCATTTCCCACGTCTTCCAGGCGTCCGACCGCGCCGCCGTAGCGCAGAGAGAGCACCTCCCAGCCCTGCCGTTTGCTGTTGCTTTCCCAGAGCGCGCCATGAGCATACATCAGCGCAATATAGGAATCGGCCAGCGCGGGAATGTCCTTATCTGCCAGGTCGGCCAGGGCCGCTTTATCCTTCTTTTCATAGGCTGCGCGGATGGCCTGAATCAGGCGGATTTTTCCGACCAGCGTGCGGAACACGGCCAGGACATAGACATTCTGAAGGGCGGAAGGGTCCGCATCCTGAGAGGTGACGCCTTTCCCGCGAAGTGGCTCCTCCTGCAGGGAATTCCCGCGAATGGGCTTCTCGTCCAGGGGCTTCCCGTGAAGGGTCTCCTTGCTTTCCAGGACCCGCAGGGCCTGTTCAGCCGCTTTTTTCAGAATCTCTTTTTGTTCAGCCGATACCCCGCAGGGATAGAGCGGATCGCACCAGAGAAGGGCTTTCCCGGTACTTTTGTCACAGCTGTCGGCATAGAAGGCGTCGAAGGTCTGACGGATTTCCAGCCGGGTGCGTGTCAGATGATCCGCGAGGCGGTCCGCTTCCTCCACGGTGAACCCTTCGCCCTTCCAGCAGGCCTCGGAAAACAGGGTCAGGCGATCCACAGCCATCAGATAATCCGTTTCGGCCCCGTCATCGCCCCACATGGTGGCGAGAACGGTGTCCGTTTCTTTCCGGGCGTTGATCCGCAGAGCGGGCAGCATGGAACGGAGGGTCTTCTCCCGATTGGGCAGGAAACCCGACCAGGTCCATACGCCGCCGGCGAACACCGCGTTTCGCTTCATCCGCAGATGCTCCTCCAGCATATGCTCATAGAAGGCTTCGTCCGTATGATAATAATCCCAGTAGACCATCTCCACCTGCGGCAGGGAAGCAATGACAGCTTCCGGCAGATGGCTGTTCAGATCATAATACGCATTGGTTTTCGAACCCAGCCGGAAGAACATATCGCTCCACATCATGGGTTTGAAACCATACTTTTCGCAAAGGGACACCACACGGGCAAGATGACGGTTCAGGAGCTCAAATCGATCTGCATACCCATGTTTCAGCAGATAATTACCCAGACCTACCCCATGGGCCTCGTCCATACCGATATGGATGCGGCGGGAGCGGAAACAACCGGAGAGGGAGCGCAGCGCCGCTTCCAGGAAGGCGTAGGTGCCTTCCTCATCGATCATCAGCACCCTGGGCTGATCCACCAGCGGGGCGGAGGAGGGCCATTGCAGGAACTGCGCCATATGCCCGAGGGTCTGGATGCACGGAATCAGTTCCACACCCATCGAAAAGGCGTAATCATCGATTTCCTTCAGCTCCTGACGGGAATAACGGCCCCGGAGATATCCGAAATACGGATATTCCGGGATTTCATAGGTATCCTCCGTATACAGCATCAGCAGGTTCAGCCCCAGGGCGGCCTGCCGGTCGATCCAGCGTTTGACCCCTTCCACGGTCATCACCCGGTTTCGGGACATATCGAGCATTGCCCCGCAATGGGCAAAATGCCTCCGTTCCTCCGTATGCAGCGCAGAGCGGCCTTCCGCGGCCGCGGCGGAGAGCAGAAACAGCGCCCGGCACAGGGCAGAAACATCCTCCGCGCGAACGGCGGCAACGCTGCCCTCCCAGTCCACCCGGAGACCGGCCCCCGGCAGGACTTTCACCCGACAGGGGATTTTGATTCCCGTTACCTCTTCCATCCGCTTTTGCAGACGGGAGAGCATTTCCGCGTCAAACATCATGCTGCCTTCGCTCCTTCTTTTTTTTCGATTATACCACAAATCCTTCGAAATGATCATTGAAAAACCAAAAAAGCGATGTATAATGATGGAACGGATTCCTGTTTATCCGACGGAGGCGTGGCCATGAAGCGATTCAATCAGGCGATGGAAAAATGGTTTTCCACGGACCAGTTTACCTGGCCCGAGCTGCGGAAAATGTTTCTGACGCTTCTGCTGGACCAGTTTTTCATCTACATTATCAACGTGCTTTCCACGATGCTCGTTTCCCGGGTCGGGGAGGCGGCCATGGCCGCGGTATCCCTGGTGTCCACGGTGAACGGCATGGTTTCTCTGTTTTTCTCCGCCCTGGCTACCGGCGGCGGCATCGTGATTTCCCGGGCCAAGGGGCGGGGAGACGTGGCGGCGATTCAGCGGGCGATCGGGGAGGTGACGGGCGTATGCTTCACGGTCGCCGTTATCCTCAGCGGCATCATGTATCTGGCCGCCGACGCGGTGGTCCGGACACTGTATCCCGGCGTGGAGCCTCTGGTGATTGAATACGCCGTGAGCTATATGCGGATGATGTGCATTTCCTTTATTCCCTTCTCCGTGTTTAACGCCATTTTCAATATCTTCCGGAACCTGGGAGACACGCGCTCCAGCCTGTTCCTGACGATTGTGATCAATGTTTCTCATCTGTTTCTGAGCCTTCTGTTTATCAATATCCTGAATATGGGTGTTCAGGGATCCGGCCTGTCTTACATTGTCGCGAGGGCGATCGGGATGGCGATGGCGCTTTTGTGGATGCTGAAAGTGCATAATGCCTACGGCGTTCATCCGTCCTCCTTCTTCCACTTCAGCAAGGATGTGACCAGGGAACTGTTTGCCCTGGGCATGCCGCTGGCTGTGGAATCCCTGCTGCTGCAGGGCGGGATGCTGCTGGTGAATATCTATCTGGCCAGGCTTTCCACGGCGGAGATCGCCGCCCACGCCAGGGCCAATTCCATTCTGAACCTGTATCAGGCCACCATCGGCGCCCTGACTACCATGATCAGCACCGTCTGCGGCCAGTGCTTCGGCGCCGGGCGAATCGATCTTATGCGTCAATACGGCAGAAACCTGATCCGGGCCGGACGGGTGGCCATGGGGATCACCTCCCTGATCATCTATCCCCTGACGCCGCTGCTGCTGATTCTGTTTGACGTCGCCCCGGAAAGCCAGGGCATCATCTATCTGAGCCTGGGCATCGCCGCCGTGGGTATGCCCCTGTTTGCCTGCGACAGCAACATGACGGCCATGATCCTACGCGTGGCAGGAGACGGAGTGTTCACCGGGGTTTGCGCCGTTTCCGCCCTGGCCCTCGGCCGATGCGCTCTGGGATATGTGCTGACCATCGTGCTGAAGATGGGGATCCCCGGCGTGTGGGTTGCCCTGGTGTTTGAATGGGCCCTTCGTACCGTCCTGCAACGGGCGCGAATCCGGGGAAACAGATGGCTGCACGTGCGAACGGAGGGGGTATGAAAAAAATAAAAAAAGAAACTGCCAGGTTGTTCCTGTGCTGCGTATAACATGATGAGCACCTCCCATCCGGGGTGCCGAAGCAGACCGGGAACGCGCAAAATGGAGAGGAG
>CADBLV010000124.1 GCA_902795555.1 uncultured Eubacteriales bacterium
CCGTTTATCGGTTTCTGAATTCAGCCAGAACAAACTGGGAGAGACTTACCTGTGCACTGTCAGCGCGAATCATCAACGGATCCATCCATGGCTTCATGACATGATTTCAGCATTTCCTTATCAATTAGATGACCGATTGATGTAAAGATCATCGTTGGGTTCTCGCGAGACATCTGTGATACTCTCGCCAGTTTTGTTGGCATAGGTTCCTCCATCTCTGTGTATGGTCTATGTTTCCTTGGCTGATATGGCTTTGCATGGCAGGAATCGCAAAAGGTACGATTCCCTCTCGACTTCCCTCTGGCGTTTATATCCGTTTTACGGGAACTTCACGCCTTCATTGGTACTATTCGGCCATCCGACTGCCTACAATGCGTTTGTTTCCCTCCTTTCGTTGTGTCCACATACCACGGTTCACACGTTTTCGTGGACATTGTAGGCTCTCCCCAGTTGACTCGATAGCATTGTTCAGCATGAATAGGTCTCAGACACCGCCGTGGCTTTGTCGGTCTCGCCTCTAACATCCGTCAAAGTGTTGCCTTCCCCGCTTCCCACTGGGTCAGCTCACGGCTTTTTCTCAGTTTCGGTGCTCTATACTATCCCTACTGCCTTCCTTCCCACGCTTTACGTCAGTCGTTGCCGCCTGCCGCACAGGGTTGGTAATGATGATCTGGCTGGGATCTTTTCAGACCGGATTTCCACCGGTTAACTATCTTGCCCTTTTGCTGGGCGCACGGGAAGTTTGAGTTATTGAGATTTTTTATCGCCGTCAGATGACACTTATTGAGATTTTTGGCCGAAAAACGTCCATTCACGATGTTTCTCCAAACCCCGTATCGATCATTTTCTTCATTTCTTTGACAACCTCCCGGATGCTTTTCCGGTCCGTATCAATGACGATATCCCCCTGGCAGGGCGGAAGATGCAGCCAGTAGTAATTCGTTTCGCCTTTGTCGCCGCGCCTGTCGTGCCGGTTTTTCAGCGTTTCCTCCGAGCAGGTGAGCGTAAAGGCAATGGTTTCATAATCCCCGGCTGTGATCCCATTCATAATGTTTTCACGGATTTTCGCGTCCGTCAACACGACCGACGTAAAGAACACATATTCAAAATCCGAATCCAGATAGTTGGACAGAACAAAGGACATGCTTCTGTCCCCGTTCCGCAGGCGCTTGTCCGCCACGGAAAAGGGATGCACGCACCAGCACCAGTCCCCATCCAGATACGCGCTGTTGTCATAGCTTTCAAAGAGCCTTGTGCCCACAGCAGTCTTGCCCACGCAGGGAGACCCGCTGATGAGGATCAGTTTCTTTTGCATAACGGCTTCCTCCTGAAATGAAACGAACTCAATGTTTTACGCAAAACCTGAACAGCGGATCGCCGTTATCCTCCGTGCCGTACTGCACCATGCCGCCCTTTTCCATGGCTCGGGCGGAAGCGATGTTCTCTTTGGCACAGCCGCCGTGAACGCCGGGAAGCGCATAATCCTCCACGGCAATCCGCAGCAGTTCCCGGACGCACTGCGTTCCATATCCCCGGTTTCTGTATGCTTCATCCAGCAGAATAAAGATTTCAGGCTCAGCATGATTCCTTGTGCCGTCCAGCCCGCACCAGCCCATGATGGTTCCGGGACGCTCCTTTCCGCATACCGCCAGACAAAGATGACAAATACTGCCTTTCGTATTCCTTTCGTAATTTCCGCGCATATAGGCGATCGCTTCCCGTGCCTCTTTGTCAGAAAGCGGATGATGATCAGCAGGCCAGGTCCGGGCGACCTCTGCCAGATCGTCCTCCGTGACAAAATGAAGAATCAGGTTTTCCGATTGATAATCCATTTGGATCCCTCCCAAACGTCATAAGCCCCGGATAATGCTCAGATAATCCTGTCTCTGGTCAACAACCGCATAAACCGTTACCACTTTTTGATTTTCGTCTGTTTTATAAAAAACCAGCTCCTTCTCAAGGATAAGCACTTTATATCCCTGTCGCTTCAGCACCGTATACCTTGGTTCTGTCCCGATATACGGATTCTCCTCGAGTTTCAGAATGGATTTTTCAAGATCGTCCAGTTTATTCAGCGCGATTTCATTTCCGAAATTTTCAGCAATATACAGCACGATATTCCTGATCAGCGCATCTGCTGTATCCGTACGGTATACTCTATATTTCACAGGTTATCCTCCGCCAGCATTTTCCTGAGATCATCGAAGGTTTCCTGTACCGGCGCTACCCTGCCGAATTTAACATCTTCTTCTGCTTCAGCAAGGATTTCAAGCA
>CADBLV010000125.1 GCA_902795555.1 uncultured Eubacteriales bacterium
ACATATCCCTCAAAGCCCCATTCCTTCCGGAGCACCTCTGTGAGCAGCCAGGGGTTTTCGGAGGCGAAGACGCCGTTGATTTTGTTATAGGAGCACATGACCGTCCAGGGCTGGGCTTCTTTGACGGCCATTTCAAAGGCGGGGAAATAGATTTCCCGCAGGGTGCGCTCATCGGCATCGGAGGAGGAGCTCATTCGACGGTGCTCCTGGCTGTTGGCGGCAAAATGCTTGATGCTCGTTCCCACATTTCGGCTCTGCACGCCCTGAATGAGCGCAGTGGCCATCCGGCCGGCCAGATAAGGATCTTCGGAAAAATATTCAAAATTCCGGCCGCACAGGGGAGAACGCTTGATGTTGACCGCCGGGCCGAGGACGACGGACACCTGCTCATGCTGGCAGCTGTCGCCGATGGCGGCGCCCATGTCCCGGAGCATCTCCGGATCGAAAGAGGCGGCCGTGGCGCTGGCCGTCGGGAAGCAGACCGCTTTGATGCTGTCATTGATGCCCAGGTGATCGGCCTTCAGATCCTGCTTGCGGAGGCCGTGGGGGCCGTCGCTGACCATGGTTCGCGGAATTCCCAGCCGCTCCACCGCTTTGGTGTGCCAGAAATCATCGCCGGACAGCAACCCGGCCTTTTCCTCCAGGGTCATCTGGGAAATGAGTTTTTTGATATCCGCCATGCTGTTTTCCTCCCGTTTTCTCGTTTTCTGATTCTTTTCGGTTTGTTCCTGATGGTTTCTGAGTGCTCCTGATCGTTCCCGATTGTTTCCGATCGTTTTCCTGTGTTTTTCACGCTGCGTCTTCCTTTATTATCCGGGAGACAGGCCCCTTCTGTCAAGGGGGTTTTGAAATTCCGCCGCCTGTGATATAATCAGGGCAGATTGATCGAACCATCCGCCGCGCCTGCGGCGAAGGCTGAAAGGAGACCGTCCCCGTGGAACAACAAACCCTGCTGTTTCCCGAAGAAGCGCCCGCGTCCAGTCAGCCGCTGGCAGCCCGCATGCGGCCATCCTCCCTGGATGAAATCGCGGGGCAGCAGCATCTTCTGGGGCCGGGCAAGGTTCTGCGCCGCCTGATCAGCTCCGATATCATCTCTTCCATGATTTTCTGGGGACCCCCGGGGGTCGGGAAAACCAGCCTGGCGCGGGTGATCGCCCTGCAGACGAAGGCGACCTTCATCGATTTTTCCGCCGTGACCAGCGGGATCAAGGAGATCCGCCAGGTGATGATGAAGGCGGAGGAAAACCGGGCCTACGGGATTCGGACGATCGTTTTCGTCGATGAAATTCATCGCTTCAACAAAGCCCAGCAGGATGCCTTCCTACCCTTTGTGGAAAAGGGGAGCATCATTCTGATCGGCGCAACGACGGAAAACCCTTCCTTCGAGGTGAACAGCGCGCTGTTGTCCCGATGCAAAGTGTTTGTGCTGCAGGCCCTGACCCGGGAGGATATCCTGATTCTGCTGCGGCGGGCTTTGACGGACGAGCGCGGCTTCGGAAAGGATTCGGTGTCCATCAGCGAGAAGGCCCTGGGCGCCATTGCCGATTTCAGCAACGGGGATGCCCGGAGCGCGCTGAGCACACTGGAAATGATCGTGCTCAACGGGGAGGTCAGCGAGCGGGGGATTGAAGTGACCGACGAAATCCTCGCCCAGTGCCTGAGCCGGAAAAGCCTGATGTATGACAAGGACGGGGAGGAGCATTACAACCTGATTTCCGCGCTGCACAAGTCCATGCGGAACTCGGATCCCGACGCCGCGGTTTACTGGATGATGCGCATGCTGGAGGGCGGGGAGGATCCCCTCTATATCGCCCGAAGGGTGCTGCGATTTGCCGCGGAGGACGTGGGGCTGGCCGATCCCCGGGCGATGGAGGTCGGCGTGGCGGCCTATCAGGCCTGCCATTTCATCGGCGTTCCGGAATGCAATGTGCATCTGGCCGAGGCCGTCGTTTATATGTCCCTGGCCTCCAAGTCCAACGCGATGGAAATGGCCGTGATGGAGGCGAAAGAAGCCATTGAGAAGGAACCGGACGCGCCTGTGCCCCTGGTGATCCGGAATGCCCCGACCCAGCTGATGAAAGACCTGGAATACGGCAAGGGATATCAGTATGCCCATGATTACGCGGAAAAGATGACCGCCATGCAGTGCCTGCCCGACGCGCTGAAGGACCGGCATTTCTACCACCCTACCACCCAGGGCCAGGAAGCCCGATATAAGGAGCGGCTGGAGCAGATTACCGCCTGGAAAGAGGAACAGCGCGGGAAGGGCTGAGGCAGTCCGCGGGGGACGCGGGCAGACGGGTTCGGGTGACCTTCGAGGGTGTTTACAAGCATGCCCGGGTTTGGATCAACAGCAATTATCTCGTGGAACACGCCTACGGATATACCGGGTTTTCCTTTGATATCAGCGAATTCGTTCGGGTGGGGGAAAACGTGATCGCCGTGCGGGTGGATCATTCGGAAGTGGCGGATTCCCGATGGTATACCGGGTCCGGCGTGGACCGCCCTGTGACGCTGACCGTGACGGAGCCGGTGTGCTTCCGGGAGCCCAGGAGAACGAAAAGAACCCTCCGTTTTCGGGGGGTTCCGTTTTATGATCCGGGAGCAGAGGGGGAAGCGAAAAAGTTACGGAGAAGCTGTGATCCGGACGGGCTCGAGAAGACGGGGCCGGAGGCAGGCGACCCGGCCGGGATATTTGGCATCGAGATAGTCCGCGAAGGCCACGGGATTGCCGGGATTATCGGCAAACATATCCCAGTGGCCGGGGATGACGGCGCGAAGAGAGAGCTCTCCGGCGAGATCCACCGCCTCCTGGAAGGTCATGTTTCCGATGCAGTTTCGGCGATATCGGACGGCGTCCCTGCCGTTGATGGGGAGGAGGGCGGCGTCGATGGGGCCGAAGGCCTGCAGCTTCGGCAGCATGCCTTCATAGCGGACGGTGTCTCCGGCATGATAAATTCGCAAGCCGTTTCCTTCAATGATATACTGAAGGGCGGGGAAGAGGCCGGAGACGGGATCCGGATCGAGAAACTCATGGGCGGCGACGACGGCATGAACGGTTATCTCGCCGATCCGGCAGGAGGTTCCGTCCGTGAGGCCATGCAGGCGCTCCGAGGGGATGCCGTCCGCGAGAACGTCCTTTTCATGGAGAGCGGGGAAAACGAAACGGGCCTCCGGACAGGTTTTTCCCCAGATTTTCCAGGAATCATGATCCATGTGGTCCAGGTGATTGTGCGTGCCGAGGAAGGCGGCGACGCCTTCGACTTCCCCGGCCGGAACCGGGGGCGGAACCTGCCGCTCCGGAAGAGGAGAGGCAAAATAATCCACGCAGAGGACGGTCTCTCCCATTTTGATGAGCAGGCCCATCTGGCCCAGCCACCAGAGGACGGCCGAGCCGAAGGGCGCCGGGGTGTTTATGACGGAATTGAAAAAGGGATTCATGGGATCGGGGCCTCCTTTTCGGACGACGGCCGCGGCAGAAATCAGCCGAACCTCTGCATCGGGGAATGTTGAACGTTAATTCAGCTCCTGCCAGGCCTGCTGCAGGCCGTCGATGATGGACAGATGCTGCGGGCAGGCGGCCTCGCAGGCGCCGCAGCCGACACAGTTGTCCGCTCCGGCGTTTCTTTCCCGGATCATCCGCAGGCCAAAGTCCGTTTTGGGATCGGCATTATAAAGCGAGAAATTGTTCCAGGCGCTGAAGATGCCGGGAATGTTGACGCCGTTGGGGCAGGGCATGCAATATCGGCAGCCGGTGCAGCCGATTTTGGTCCGGCTGAGATAGGCGGCCCGGACATCGTCGATGAGCTTCAGTTCCTCATCGGTCATGATGCCGACATCCACGGAATCGAAAATGCGGAGATTATCATCGATCTGCTCCGCCTCATTGCAGCCGGAGAGGACAACGGAGACTTCCGGATGATTGCAGAGCCAGCGGAAAGCCCATTCCACCGGGGAGCGTCTGACGGGGAAGGCATCATAAAGGGCCTGCACATTTTCAGGGGCCCGGGAAAGCCTGCCGCCCAGGAGCCCTTCCATGATGACCACCGGGATGCCTTTGCGGCCGGCCAGCTCCAGGCCTTTCGTTCCGGCCTGATTTTTCACATCCATGAAATTATACTGGATCTGCACCATATCCCAGTCCCAGTCATTCAGGATATATTCGAACTCCTCATAAGGGCCGTGGAAGGAGAAGCATTTAAAGCGGATTTTCCCGGCCTTTTTCATGTCGTCGAAGAACGCCGGCGCGCCGATCGATTTGAAATATTCCCACTTTTCCTTATTGATTCCGTGCATGAGGTAAAAATCCAGATGATCGGTTTGCAGCTTTTTCAGCTCTTCTGCCAGCAGGGCCTCCATTTCCGCCCGATTATGCACATATTCGGCGGGCATCTTGGTGGCGATGGTGACCTTCTCCCGATAGCCGTCCCGGAGGGCTTTTCCCAGGACGATTTCGGAGGTTTTGTCCAGATAGACATAGGCGGTATCGATATAGGTGACACCGCCGTCGATGGCCCTGCGAATCAGGGAAACGGCTTTCTGCTCGTCAATGACGCTGTCGCCGGAGGCCTGGCCGTTGAAACGCATGCAGCCCAGGCCGAAGGCGGAGGACTGAAAGCCCAGCTTGCCCATGGTGCGGTATTTCATGAGTGATCCTTCCTTTCATGACGTCGGTTTTGTTCTTATCCTATTTTTAACATTGCAGCTTACTCTAAGTCAAGGCTTTTTTGGAGGAGTTTCATTCTGTTTTCAAACAAGCCTGTTTAAGCAGCCGCGTGCTTTGCACGCTGATGCCGCGCAAGGCGCGCTATTCCGTCTCATGCGAGCTTCAACGCACCTTCGGCGCTATCAAAACAACAATTTTTTTTCTTTTCATATTGACAACGACGCCGGAATCAAATAGAATGGGGTTGTCACCGAAAACGTTTCCGATTACCGAAACGGACAAACAGGAAAGGAACAAGACGATTTACCCAGCATTTAAAACGGACAGGTTCCGTTTTGAATAACGGCTTCGGCCGAATAATAAAGGAGGATAACCCCATGAAAAAAATCGTAGCTCTCGTACTGGCGCTGGCAATGATGCTGACCGCCGCTTCCGCGCTGGCGGACCTGGTCATCTGCCAGAACAAAGTGGAAATCAATCCTCAGTTACAAGCCTTTGCAAAACTGTATCAGGAAAAGACAGGTGTTAAAATTGATATCGCTACTGGCGGAGGATCTTCCGACTATAACACCGTGCTGCAGACTGAAATGCAGTCCGGCCGGGAGCCCGACATCTTCGTGATCGAAGGACCCAGCGGCTATGATCTGTGGAAAGACAAGATCGCGGATCAGACCGGTGCGGAGTGGACTCAGTACACGGATGCTGCTTATATC
>CADBLV010000126.1 GCA_902795555.1 uncultured Eubacteriales bacterium
ACATTTTTGAAAAGGAGTGTTATTCTATGGCGGCTACTACCGCGGCAAAGGCTGCTGCTCCGGGCAGCAGCAAACGAAAGGTACTGGATTTCATGACCAAGAACTCGATGACCATCGCGTTGGTCGCGGTGTTTATCCTGTTTGCGGTGCTGACCGAAGGAAGACTGATTTACGCGCAGAACATGTCCAACCTGCTGCTGCAGAACGGCTACGTGCTGGTGATGGCCTGCGGCATGCTGCTGTGCATCCTGACCGGCGGCAACATCGACCTGTCCGTCGGCTCGGTGATCTGTATGGTCGGCGGCCTGGCGGCTGTGCTGGTGACCAATGCCGGGTGGAACCCCTACCTAGTGATTCCGCTGTGCCTGCTCGTCGGTTTGTGCATCGGAGCGTGGCAGGGCTACTGGATCGGCTTTGTGCGGATTCCGCCCTTCATCACGACACTGGCCGGCATGTTCATCTTCAGAGGAATCGGGCGACTGATTGTGAACAGCAAGACTGTTCCCATGCAGAACGCATCCTTCAACAACCTGTTCACTTCCTATATCAATATTCCCGGCCTGGATCTGCTTTCCACCAAAGAGGCGCCGGTGGACAATCCTCATGTCTGGTCTCCGCTGGTGATCGGCGGCATCGTGGTCGTGCTGATTCTGTTCCTGACCGCCAAGAGCCGGCTGAGCAAGAAAAAGAACGGATACCATCTGAATTCCGCGGTCATGGACTACGGGAAGGTTGTCATCGTGGGCGCGCTGATCATGTGGTATTGCACAAAGCTGAGCCAGTATAAGGGTATCTCCGTGATGCTGGTATGGGTGCTGGCAATCTGCCTGATCTACTACTTCATCACTTCCAAGACCGTGATCGGTCGATACTTCTACGCGGTGGGCGGCAATGAAAAGGCCACCAAGCTGTCCGGCATCAACACTAATAAGATCTACTTCCTGGCCTATGCCAACATGGGCCTGCTGGCCGGCCTGTGCGGCATGCTGTGTCTGGCCCGCGTCGGCTCTGTGTCCGGTCAGACTGGTACTTCTTTCGAAATGGACGCCATCGCGTCCTGCTTCATCGGCGGCGCCTCCGCTTACGGCGGAAGCGGCACGGTCGGCGGCGTGGTGATCGGCGCTCTGCTGCTGGGTGTGCTGAACATGGGCATGTCCATCCTGGGATTCACGGATTCCTGGCAGTATGTGGTTAAAGGCAGCGTGCTGCTGGTGGCCGTCATCTTCGACGTGGTATCCAAGCGGAAGAAGAGCTGATTCCGGGCAGAGTAATCTTACGGAAAGCTGAACCCGGGGGAATGGATTTCTGAACGATTCGAAAGGGCCGTGAAAAGCAGACTGATACAGTTTGAGTTTCACGGCTTTTTCCATCACGAAGGAGGGAAATCATGGAACGAAGATGTGTGCATTGCGGGAAAACCGTAGCCGATCAAGACATGCTGTTTTGCCCCTATTGCGGACAGAAACTGAAGGCGGACGCCGGGATGGGGGAAAGACCGGACTCGGCGGAAGAGATGAAATGGGTTGAAAAGGCGCTTGCTGTTACCAGCTACCCTGAACGGCGGAACATCCTTGACAAAGGATTAAAAGAGTTTCCCGATTCCAAAGCGCTGCTGTGGGAGCGGCTTTTTGTGGGAGATCCGGATCCCAGGCCCGTGAAGGGACGGATGGATTATTCCGTGATCAAATGCTCGGCGCTGGAAATCTACCGATCTCCCAAGGAGTTTCCGGAAGAAAAGAAGCAGTGGATGCGTTCGATGATTTTTGAGGATCCCCGACTGATTCAGACGCTGTCCATGTATTCGGATCCGGAAATGAAAAGGAAGGAATATCTTGAGCGCCTGTGCGCGGAATATCTTTTCATCTTTCTGGAAGAGGATAACCGCCTGATGGGGAACCTGTTCGGATTTCGAAGAGAAAAGAACAGAGAAAAAATCCTGGCCAATCCATGCGCGAATATCATGATACGCATGCGAACAGATCAGGATCTGTCCGCAGAACAGCGAGATCAGCTGGCGAATGCTTTTTATCAGGCTTTCAGCCTGCGGATGGGCGGGAAGACCGAATATCTGGACGCTGCGCTCGCGGCGGCGGAAGGCTGAAGACCGGGGAAGGGTACACGTTTGGAACGGAAGACGTTACCATCAGGGAGCGGCATTTTTCGACAGAAACGCTTCAATCAGCCCG
>CADBLV010000127.1 GCA_902795555.1 uncultured Eubacteriales bacterium
GGACTTTGAACGGAACAAACCGGAAGATAAGGAGGCCTTAAGCGAAGAAATCAAAACCCTGCGAATCAATCTTATTACCCATCTGCAAACGATGCGAGAGCAGAAGCTGCCCGTACTGGTGCTGCTGGAAGGCTGGGCCGCGGCCGGAAAAGGTAGCCTGATCAAGGAGCTGATCAGCGAAATCGATCCAAGGTTTTACAATGTGGTGACGCCGCCGCTGGTTCCCGAGAACCAGAATCGGTATCCCTTCCTTTATCCCTATGCAACCTCCATTCCGGAAAACGGGAAGATCATGTTTCTGGATTCCGGCTGGATGGAAAATCTGGTTCGGAAAAATCTGAGGCGGGAGATTACCGCCGACGAATATCAACGCCGGATTCGGCAGATTAACGAATTCGAGCGCCAGCTGCGGGATGGGGGATATGTTGTACTGAAAATGTTCCTGCATATCGACCGGGACGAGCAGTTTGAACGGCTGGCGGAACTGAGCGAAAAGCCCGAGACCGCCTGGCGGGTGACGGAGGATGATCTGTGGCAGCACAAGGAATACAAGCTGTTCATGAAGGCCTATGACGAGGTGATGGAAAAGACCGAGGAGGCCGTTCACTGGCATATTCTGGACGGAACGAAAAAGAAGACTGCCGTGCGGGACGCCATGAAACTGCTGACTGCCAAGATTGAGAAGGCCCTGGAAAAGGGAAGATATTGCGGAGAGCCTTTCAAGGAAGAATTCCCGTTGATCAAAATGCCGGAGCTGGCGGAGGTGGATCTGAGTCCGGTGATCGAGGAGGAGGAATATAAAAAAGAGCTGAAGAAGCTGCAAAACCGTCTCAGCGAGCTGCATAACGAAATCTATCAGCGGAAGATTCCGGTCGTACTGTGCTATGAGGGATGGGACGCAGCCGGCAAGGGCGGAAACATCCGCCGGGTGGCTTATCCACTGGATCCCCGCGGTTTCGATGTGCACCCCATCGCCTCGCCGGAACCTCATGAGCTGAACCGGCAGTATCTCTGGCGCTTCTGGATTCGGCTTCCCCGCAGCGGACATATCTGCATCTTCGATCGTACCTGGTACGGTCGGGTGATGGTGGAAAGACTGGAGGGCTTCTGCTCTGAAAAGGACTGGAAGCGGGCCTATAACGAAATCAACGAATTTGAGCGACAGCTGAGCGAATGGGGCGCTGTGGTGCTGAAATTCTGGATTCATATCGACAAGGATACCCAGCTGGCCCGATTCAACGACCGCCAGAATACCCCTGAGAAACAGTGGAAAATCACGGATGAAGACTGGCGAAACCGGGAGAAATGGGATCTTTACGAGGGCGCGGTGAACGAAATGCTGAAGAAGACCAGCACAGAATATGCGCCATGGCATATCATCGAATCCAACGACAAGAAATATGCCCGGATCCGGACGCTGCGGATTATTATCAAGGCCCTGGAAAAAGCCTGCGAGAAGCATTTTGCGACGACGGTCAAATAAGGAACGGAAGCAAAATGAGCCTGTCAGGATTGCCAAATAAGGAATGGAAACAAAAGGAGCCTGTCAGGATTACAAAATAAGGAACGGAAACAAAAGGAGACTGTCAGGACTGCCAAATACGGGAAACTTAAGCAAATGAACCTGCCAGGAATGACATGAAAACGACAAGGGAGGATGAAAGACCATGGAATGGAAAAATCTGGACACACTGAAAAGCTTTGATCAGCTTCAGAAGGCTGAAAAGGTGGAACTGAAGGACGTAATGGCCGGGGCGGAAGGCGCGGAGCGGATCGCTCGATATTACGTACCTATGGCCGCAGGACTTGGATTTTATTACGGGACCCGCCCGGTGAGTGAGGAAATTCTGGCGGATCTGAAGGCTTTGGCTACGGAGGCAGGCCTGGCGGAGAAATTTCAGGCGCTGTATGAGGGCGATGTGATCAATACCGGAGAAAAGCGACGGGTGTTGCATCATCTGACCCGGGGCCAGTTGGGGAAGGCTGTGATGGCAGACGGGGTGGATAAACGGGAATTCTATCTGGCGCAGCAGCGAAAAATCGCAGACTTCGCTAAAAAAGTGCATGCGGGTGAAATCACCAACGAACAGGGCGAGCGCTTTACCACCGCTGTTCAGATCGGGATCGGCGGCAGCGACCTGGGCCCCCGGGCCATGTATCTGGCGCTGGAGAACTGGGCTAAGGCCAATGGCTGCTTCAAAATGGAAGCCCGGTTTATCAGCAACGTGGATCCGGACGATGCCGCGGGCGTGCTGAAGGGGATTGATCCTGCCAGGAGCCTGTTTATTCTCGTGTCGAAGTCCGGCACCACGCTGGAAACGCTGACAAACGAAGCCTTTGTGAAGGATGCTTTGAAAAAGGCCGGGCTGGACGCATCCCGGCATATGATTGCCGTGACCAGCGAAACATCTCCTCTGGCATCCTCCAGTGATTATCTGGCCGCGTTCTTCATGGATGATTATATCGGCGGCCGCTATTCCTCCAC
>CADBLV010000128.1 GCA_902795555.1 uncultured Eubacteriales bacterium
ATGATGTTCAGACAGGAAATACGGGAACATCTGGAGGGGAAGATCCTTCCGTTCTGGGAAAGGCTGAAGGACGACACCTTCGGTGGGTTCTACGGTTATATGGATGAGAACCTGGTGTTAAACAAACAGGCGGACAAGGGGTGTATTCTGAACAGCCGGATCCTCTGGACCTTTGCCACGGCGGCCCGGGTGCTGAAGCGGCCGGATCTGATTCCCTTCGCGGATCACGCGTACGCGTTTTTGCGGCGGTTTCTGGATCCGGAAAACGGCGGGGTTTTCTGGTCGGTGACGTTTGACGGACAACCGGCGGACACCACCAAACATACCTACTGTCAGGCTTTTGCGATTTACGGGCTGGCGGCTTATGTCCGTCTCACCGGAAACGAGGAAGCGCTGAATACAGCCCGTGCCCTCTTTCGGGTGATCGAGGAGAAATGCCGGGATGGGAAGGGATATCTGGAGGCGCTGAAAGCGGACTTCACGCCGGAAAGCAACGAAAAGCTGAGCGAAAACGGCGTGATGGCCGGCCGGACCATGAACACCCTGCTGCATGTGATCGAAGCATACGCGGAGCTGGAACGGGCCTGTCCGGACGCGGCGGTTCGCGAGGCGGGACTCCGGGGCCTGAAGCAGGCGCGGGATCAGGTGTATAATCCGGATAAGCGGCGGATGGACGTGTTCTTTGACAATGACTTCCGGGCGCTGCTGGATATGCAAAGCTATGGGCATGACATCGAGGGCAGCTGGCTTCTGTATGACGCGGCGGAGGCTCTGGCGGGTCGGGAAGAAGCTGCGAACTGGCGCGGCATGTGTCTGACGCTGCTGGAGAGCGCCGCGGAGCGCGCTTTTACGGATCACGGACTGCACTATGAAATCGTCAACGGCGATCTGAACACGATCCGAGCCTGGTGGCCACAGGCGGAGGCGATGCTGGGCTTTGCTTTCGGATGGGAGCAGACGGGGGACGCAGCCTGGCTTCATCGCATGAAAACCCAGTGGGCCTATCTTCTCAGAGCCATTGTGGATCCCCGGGAAGGCGGGGAGTGGTTCAACGAAATCCGCGAGGACGGCACCTCTTTGGGTAAGCCGGAGGTTGAGGAATGGAAATGTCCCTATCATAACGGGCGGATGTGCCTGCGGCTGCTGGAAGCGGATCTGCCGGCGGACTGACAGACGGGATCGGAAGACTGCGGAGAAGCAGTCGGGCGGACAGACTGGTTCGGAAGACGGCGGAGAAGCAGTCATGTGAACAGCCGGGTTCGGAAGATGCCGGAGAACAGTCCGGCTCAAATCCGGATGAACCTGAAGAGGGAACGCGAAAGAGCTTGAATGAACCTGAATGAACCGGATAAGGAAGAGGTCATCGTGAAGAAAACAACCATGCGGGATATCGCCAAAGCGGTGGGAACCAGCGCTGTGACGGTGTCGAAGGCCATCAGCGGAAAACCCGGGATGAGTGAAAAGCTGCGGGGAAAAATTCTCCGGAAGGCGGAGGAAATGGGATATCAGTACGGCGGCAAATCCCGGGTGGTATCCCTGCAGCATCTGGATATCGGGATCCTGATTCCGGAGCGCTATTTTCAGGAGGAGTCCTTCTATTCGGTGATCTACAAGAAACTGATTCTGAAGCTGTCCGAGCGCGGCCACTTCGGACTGCTGGAGATTCTGAAGGAGGAGGATGAGGCCGGCCTGGCGCTGCCGAATCTGGTGCGGTCCGACCGAGCCCAGGGGCTGATCCTGCTGGGTGAGCCCACCAAGGCCTATTATCGGATGACGAGCCAGACGGACATCCCCAAGGTATTTCTGGATTTCTATGATGAGCAGGGGAAGGCAGACTGCGTGGTGGGCGACAACAGCTACGGTTCCTATCGCCTCACCAGCCACCTGATTCGCCGGGGCCATCAGCGAATCGGCTTTGTCGGCAACCGGAAGGCAACCGGCAGCATTATGGATCGCTATCTGGGCTACTATCGGGCCATGCTGGTCAACAATCTGCCGGTGCGGGAGGAATGGATCCTGAATGATCGCCCGGAAAACGGGGCGCTGATTGAAGAGCCGGAATTGCCGGCGGAGCTGCCGACCGCTTTTGTCTGCAACTGCGATCTGACGGCGAAAATGATGATCGAAGCCCTGAACCGGAAGGGGCTGAGGGTGCCGCAGGATATTTCGGTCACCGGCTTTGATGATTTCACCGGCGGCCAGGAAGTCCTTCCCGCCCTGAGCACATTCCGGGTGGATACGGACACGATGGTGGAGCTGGCGGTGAAAAGCATGGTGGAACGCTGCTCCGGCGCGGAAGGACCCTTCCGGCGGGTGGTGGTCAGCGGCATGCCCATCTATCGGGATTCTGAGCGATCCCTGAACGGAAACGAATAAGATATCCATGCGGAGGAGACATATTTTGCCCACGAGCGCGAAGCGGAGTGTCAGCAAAATAGTCAATCGGCACGAAATGGCAGATGTGGACTGACGTTAACAGAGGAGGAAAAAACCCATGAGTGTGAAACTGGTGAATGTGGAAGCCCTGCCGAATATTCCCTGGCAGGATCGGCCGGCGAATCTGAAAACAGAAAGCCCGGTCTGGCGATATGCGGAAAACCCGGTGCTTGGCCGGAATCCGACGCCGGAGATCGCCCGGATCTTTAACAGCGCCGTGGTTCCGTGGGAGGATGGCTTCATCGCGGTCCTGCGGGGAGAGCAGGTCAACGGGGTGCCTTATGTTTATCTGGGCCGTTCCAAAGACGGTATCCACTGGGAGGTAGATCGGGAAAAGGTGCCCATGACCGATGAAAACGGTCAGCCCAAAATGCCCCGATACGCGTATGATCCCCGCCTGGTGAAGGTTGAAGACACCTATTACATCATCTGGTGCGGAGATTTTTACGGGGCGTCCATCGGCATGGCGAAAACCAGGGATTTCAAAACGTTCACACGCATGGAAAACCCCTTCATTCCCTTCAATCGCAATGCCGTCCTGTTTCCCCGGAAAATCGGCGGAACCTATCGGCTGCTTTCCCGCCCCTCCGACAGCGGGCACACGCCCTTCGGGGATATTTTCCTCAGCGAAAGCCCGGATCTGGTTTTCTGGGGGAAACATCGTCATGTGATGGGCAGCGGCGGAGAATGGTGGCAGGGCGTTAAAATCGGTGCCGGAGCGGCGCCCATCGAAACGACCGAAGGATGGCTGATGTTCTATCATGGGGTTGCCACTACCTGCAACGGTTTTGTCTATTCCATGGGCGGGGCTATTCTGGATCGGGAGAATCCCAGTAAGGTGCTTTATCGGTGTGAGAATTATCTGTTGACGCCGGAAGAGGAATATGAAACCACCGGCTTTGTGCCAAATGTGGTGTTCCCCTGCGCAACGCTGCAGGATGGCGCCACCGGCCGCATCGCGATTTATTACGGCGCCGCGGATACGCATGTGGGGCTGGCTTTCACGACGGTTGACGCGGTGACGGAATATATTATGAAGCACAGCGTTCTGCATGCGGGAGACGGGGAACCGGTGCAGAATTACTGATCCGGCGCCGAGAGGAGGTATAACCATGTACGCCAGACGTTTTGATTCTCTGATGGAAAGCTATGAGCGGCTGCTGGCCCGGCCGAATCCGGTAGATGAGCATTTCTACAACGGCCTGTTCCTGCGTTATCGCAATCCGGTCCTCACCCGGGAACATATCCCTCCCTTCTGGATGTATGACGCAAATCCGTCGACGAATCCCTTCATGATGCAGCGCCTGGGAGTCAATGCCACCCTGAACAGCGGCGCCCTGAAGGTGAACGGAAAGTATTGCCTGGTGGTTCGCGTGGAAGGGATGGATCGGAAAAGTTTCTTCGCGGTCGCGGAAAGCGACCGACCTACGGAAGGCTTCCGCTTCCGGGATATCCCGGTCATCCTTCCGGACACGGAAAAGCAGGAAACCAATGTTTACGACATGCGCCTCACCCGACACGAGGACGGATGGATCTATGGGGTCTTCTGCTCCGAAAGCAAGGATGAATCCAATCCGGATCTTTCGGCAGCGGTGGCGGCGGCCGGAATCGTCCGCACAAAGGATCTGGAAACCTGGGAGCGTCTGCCGAATCTGATCACTCTGCGCTCCCCCCAGCAGCGAAATGTGGTTCTGCATCCGGAATTTGTTCAGGGGAAATATGCGTTTTACACCCGGCCGATGGACGATTTTATCGACACCGGAAGCGGCGGCGGAATCGGGTTCGGCCTCTGTGATGATATCACCCATCCTGTGGTGGATGAGGAGATCATCCTCTCCCGGCGAAAATATCATACCATCACAGAATCGAAAAACGGCGCCGGCGCGGTGCCGATCAAAACGGATCGGGGCTGGATCCATCTGGCGCATGGGGTGCGCAACACGGCGGCCGGTCTTCGCTATGTGCTTTATGCCTTTGCGACGGATCTGAACGATCCTTCGAAAATCATCGCGGAGCCTTCCGGCATGCTCCTGGGGCCGCTGGGGCGGGAGCGCGTGGGCGATGTCAGCAATGTGGTTTTTACCAACGGCGCGATCGCGGATGACGACGGAAAGGTTTATCTCTATTACGCGTCCTCAGACACGCGGATGCATGTGGCGGAAACGGACGTGGAGCGGCTGAAGGATTATGTTTTTAACACGCCGGAAGATCCTCTTCGCAGCGCGGACTGTGTTCGTCAGCGGGCGGAGCTCATCCGCAAAAACCTTGCTTATCTGGCAAAGACCTGATACAATATGCGTCATCAATGAGAAGGAGAATGAAAAACAATGCTGCTTCCTTCACCCCTGTTTACCGATGGCGCGGTGCTGTGTCGCGAAAAAGAGATCCGGGTTTTCGGAGAGATTGCCACGGGGGCGACGGTCACCGTGCGCTTGGCGGACGCCTGCGGACGGTTGCTGGCGGAAGGCTGGGCCCGGGAGCGGGAAGGGCGATTCCTGGTCTGCCTGCCGCCCCAGAAGGCTCAAACCGGCTGCGTGTTGTCCTTTGAAAGCGAAGGAACGAGCCTTGTCGCCCGGGATGTGGCGATCGGAGACGTTTTTCTGGCAGGCGGTCAGAGCAATATGGAGCTGACGCTGAACGGCGCGGACGAAGGTCCTGCCCTGGTGGAAAGCCATGACGATCCCCTTCTGCGGTTTTTCAATGTTCCCAGGTTACCCCGGCTGAGTCCGGAGCAGCGGGAAGCCTTCGAACAAACCCGCTGGAAGGCCGTTGCTCCGGGACAGGGTGGGGAAAACAGTGCAGTCGCCTATTTTTTCGCCCGCCGTCTGCGGGAGAAGGAGCCGTCCCTTCCTGTCGGCATCATCGGCTGTTACTGGGGAGGGACGTCGATCACCTGCTGGATGGAGGAAGCTGTGCTTCGATCCTCCGCGGAAGGCAGCCGCTATCTGGACGATTACGTCCGGGTCTCCAATGGAAAAAGCATGGAAGCGTATCTCCGGGAAGAGGAAGCTTTCAATGCGGCCATGGACGACTGGAACGGCCGTGTAGAAAAGTATCGGGGAACCCACCCCGGCGCGGCCTGGGATGAGATTCAGCAGGTTTGCGGAATCTGTCCCTGGAATCCGCCGATCGGGCCGGGTTCTCCTTTCCGCCCCGGTGGTCTGGCGCAGTCCATGCTCCGTTCGCTGGCCCCGGTTTCCCTCTCCGCTGTCCTGTATTATCAGGGGGAGGAGGATACTGCGAAAACGGAACATTATGACGATCTGATGATTCTGCTCATCCGCCGGTGGCGGGCGCTGTTTGAAAATCCGTTCCTGCCATTCCTCTTTGTCCAGTTGCCGATGTGGCTGGATTTCGGGGCTCAGGATACGTTCCTGTGGCCGCGGCTGCGGCTGGCTCAGGCTGCCGCCCGGGATGCCGTGCGAAACACGGGGATGATCTGCCTTCTGGATCAGGGAGAATACGGAAATATCCATCCGACGGCAAAGCGGCCGGTGGGAGAGAGACTGTATGAGCTGGCTGCGGACATGATGTATGGCGGGGGCCAGATCTCTCCCCGCGTGCTCTCCCGGGAGATCAACGGAGATACGATTCTGGTCCGCTGCTCCGCGGATCTGAAAACGTCGGACGGTCTTCCGCCCCGGCTGCTGGAAATCGCGGGGCCGGATGGGAATTACCTTCCGGCGGAGGGCATTCTTTCCGGAAACACCCTGCAAATCCGCCATCCTGAAATCGCGCATCCGGTTTCCGTCCGCTATGCCTGGACGGATTATTCCGACAGGGTGAATCTCTTCGGCGTCAACAATCTCCCGCTGGAGCCGTTTGTGCTGTAATCCCGTCTCATGCGATCTTCGACACACCTTTGGTGCGAAAAAAACGACAGGTCATTTTGATCGAAGATCAGGATCAGATGATCAGTCAATGTTTTCCAGAAAATCCCCGCCCCGGGTGTCGGGCCCCACTTCCGAGCGGATCAGCCCGAAAATCCGGTTGTCATATTGTTTCCCGGTTTTGGTCACGTTCATAGCGTATTCATGCTGGGACACGTGATATTCGAACGCGCGGACGGCCGCTTCAAGCCCCGTGATTCCGCCCAGAGCGTCCAGCGGGACGTTCCAGTCCATGGTGATTCGATTTTCTTTGCCCAGATGCAGATACAGTTTCTGAACCTGCCACAGGCCGTATTTTTCGGCGGATTCGGGATTCTGCGCGGGGTCCGCCGCCGCATCATAGGCAGCCTTGGCCACAGCTGCGCAGATTTTGTGCTGCGCGTGGCCGTATTCGCCGTTTTCGTCATGTGTGACAACGACCTTCGGTTTATATTGGCGGAAAAGGGAAATCACCCAGTTGCGAACCTTGTTTTTCCCGCCCATTTTCTCATAGGTTTTGGTCAGCGTTTTCTGTGCCGTGTCCTCGAATGGGGAGATCACCGGATAGTTCCGGACTCCCATGGACCATAGCCCGTTCAGCAGCTCGTGGGTGCGTCGCTTGCCGCAGTTGGCCAGATAGGCGACGACCGTCTTTTTTTTCCGTTCCGCGGCGTAGGTCGGAATGCCGCCTGCGAAAAAGATCAGTTCGTCGTCCGCGTGGGTCGCCAGAAAAAGGATGTCTGCCTCTTCTACCGGCGGCTGCCAGTTTTGCGCCCCGGAAGGGAAGCTGCCCTCCCCGTATACACGAATCTCGGCAATCTGTGCCACGGTTTTTGTCTTCGGACACCAGAACCGCACGGCCTGAGCCGGGTTTTCCAGCTCCACCCATACATGAACATAGGGGCTGGGACCGCTCCAGGCGGTAATCCAGTCTTCGCCGATGCTGACCTGAATCTCCCATTCCTCGGGCTGCAGGTCAAAGCAGAGATAAACCCCCGCAATCAGCGCGGTCGGATCATTCGGGCGAATGGCAATCCAGCCTTCTTTTTTCTTCGCCCGGGCCCAGCTGGTGTTGTTGTTCCCGTCTGTCACCCGTTTGGTATAGGAGCGATGCTTTCCGTTGGAAAAGGTCAGGCTGCATCCCGCGGTCAGATCGGGCGCTTCGGCAGAAGCCTCCTCCGGCAGAGCTGTCAAGGCGGAAATGCTTTCCCCGCCGACTGTTCCGGGCCATAGACACAGCAGGGCGATCAGGGCCGTCTGAATCAGAATCAGAAGAGATGCGAATTTCCGTTTCATAGATTCCCCCGGTCCCGGGATTCATGGATGCTCACAGCCATCACCGCGCCCATTCCGCTCAGGGCCCAGGCCATGAATCCGTACAGAATGACGTAGGCCCCTGCTTCGGGATCCTCCAGGGCATGAGAGAAAATCAGAATCCCGCCAAACAGCGCGAAAAGCCCCGAGGAAAGCCATCCCGAACGCCCCCGGGTGACTGCCAGAAACGCCGCGGTGATCCCCGCGGTGATCGCGGTGGACAGGTACAGAATCGGGTAGTATCGACTCTTGTCCAGCGCGAATTCAACATACATCACGGTCACGGCGGCGGCGGCCAGCGTCGCAAAGCTGAAGATCCATCGGCCGGCCCGTGCCTTTCCGCGAATCAGCGCCGCAATCAGAACGGCGATCACGGAAACCATGGCGCCAACCTGGCTGAATCGCACAAATCCGGTCAGGGATACATAATCATCCCGCCGAATCTGTTCGAAAAAGATCTGGGTGATGCCGAGAATCGACACAAACAGATAAGTCAGATCTCCCCGGCGGTTGTTTCGCCGCGTCAGAAGAACCACCATAAGAATCAGCGCGGCGATCGCTTCCCAGAACCATACCGCGTAATACCAGCTTCCTCCTTCCGCGGCTTCCCCGTAGGGCACATAGGCGAGCGGGAAGAAGAAGAGCTCCTCGTTTTCCAGAGAGGGCCCCATGCCCTGTCCGGAGAAATATTCGCCCATCCGGGCGAAAAAGACCATGGCCGCGGCTCCGGGGGCCAGTCCGTCGGTGACCTCCGTGAATCCGGTTCCGCTCAGCCTTCCCCCAATCCAGGCTCCCAGCGCGCCGCCCAGCAGAGCGCCGTACAGGGTATATCCACCCCGCCAGAATTGATAGAGCAGCTCTGTCCCATAATATTCCATGCTGGTGTCGTTCATCAGACACCAGATCAGATGTCCGCCGATGACGGCCAGCCCGATCACGAAGGGCAGGGCCGGC
>CADBLV010000129.1 GCA_902795555.1 uncultured Eubacteriales bacterium
CACGGTGCAGAACCTGGAAGTCGTCCAGGTGGACGCGGAACGCAACCTGCTGCTGGTGAAGGGCGCTGTGCCCGGCCCCAACGAAGGCCTGCTGATCATCCGTGACACCTGCAAGGCCTGAGCAAGGAGGAAAATGAAAGATGCCTAAGACTGCTCTGTATAATATGGAAGGAAAGGCCATCGGAGAGGTTGAGCTGAGCGAGGAAATTTTCGCCTGCCCCATCAATGAAGCAGCAATGCACCTGGTGGTTCGTTCCTATCTGGCCGCGCAGCGCCAGGGCACCCAGAGCGCCCTGACCCGTGGGGAAGTCCGCGGAGGCGGCCGGAAGATTTATCGCCAGAAGGGCACCGGCAATGCCCGGCACCATGGGAACCGCGCTCCCCAGTTCAAGCACGGCGGCGTGGTCTTTGCCCCCAAGCCCCGTGATTATGATCTGAGCGTAAACAAGAAAGTTCGCCGCCTGGCATTTAAGAGCGCATTGAGTGCGAAGCTGAACGCCGGCGAGATCATTGTGGTGGACAAGCTGGATCTGAAAGAAGCCAAGACGAAGCTGATGGCCCAGGTGCTGAAGAACCTGCAGGCTGAGAAGAAGGCACTGGTGGTTCTGCCCGAGCGGGAAGAAAGTGTGCTCCGGGCGACGCGGAACCTGCCCCAGGCCAAGGTCAGCTATGTGAATACGCTGAATGTTTACGACATCCTGAACGCCGACAAGCTGGTGCTGACCAAGGCGGCTAAGGAATCCGTCGAGGAGGTGTACGCATAATGAAGGATCCTCATGATATCATCAAGCGCCCCGTCCTGACGGAAAAAGCGTACGAGGGCTTCGAAGAGAAGCGGTACGTTTTCGAAGTGGACATTCGGGCCAATAAGGCGGAAATCAAGAACGCCATCGAAACTGTTTTTGCGGACGACGGCGTGAAGGTGGCTAAGGTGAACACCCTGCGGACCATCGGAAAGATGAAGCGTCAGGGACGGACCCAGGGAATGACCCCGGAAACCAAGAAAGCCTATGTGATTTTGAAGAAGGACTCCAAGCCGATTAAGTTCTTCGAAGGCATGGCTCAGTAAGCAGCAGGGAGGAGACGAAAAAATGGCTATTCGAGTTTACAAGCCGACTTCGCCCGCCCGGCGTTTCATGTCGGTTCTGACCTATGAAGAGGTGACCAAGAAGACTCCTGAGAAGAGTCTGACAGAGGTCCTGAAGAAGAACGCCGGCCGGAACAAGCAGGGCAAGATTACCGTTCGGCATCAGGGCGGCGGCAATAAGATCAAGTATCGGATCATCGATTTCAAGCGTGACAAGGTGGATATCCCCGCGAAGGTCAGCGCGATCGAATACGATCCGAACCGCAGTGCTTTCATCGCGCTGCTGTTCTACGCGGACGGCGAGAAGCGGTACATCCTGGCTCCTCTGGGACTGAAGGTCGGGGATACGGTGATTTCCAGCGAGACCGCGGACATCAAGCCCGGGAATGCGCTGCCGATTTCCAATATTCCTGTCGGTACGCTGATCCACAACCTGGAGCTGAAACCCGGACGGGGCGGACAGCTGGTTCGCAGCGCCGGCATGAGCGCTCAGCTGATGGCGAAGGAAAACGGATTCGCGCAGGTGCGTCTGCCCAGCGGAGAAATGAGAAAACTGCCTCTGAATGCCAAGGCAACAATCGGAACCGTGGGGAACACCGATCACGAAAACGTGCGAATCGGGAAAGCCGGTCGGGTTCGCCATATGGGCATTCGGCCGACCGTGCGCGGCGTTGTGATGAATCCGTGCGACCATCCACACGGCGGTGGTGAAGGTAAGAGCCCGGTGGGCATGCCGGCACCTGTTACTCCCTGGGGTAAACCCGCTCTGGGTCTGAAGACCAGGAAGCACAAGAAGTACAGTAACAAGATGATCGTAAAGCGCGCCGGAAATAAGTAAGGGGAGATTTTCCGCCAGGAACCGTGTGTGTACGGCGATCCGGTGAAGGATCGCACCGCACATGCGAAAGCGGCCCCCGTGTGGACTATTTTGAGGAAGGAGGACACTCAGGAAATGAGTCGTTCCATTAAAAAGGGCCCTTATGTTGAGGGCGCGCTGATGAAGCGCATTACTGCGATGAATGATTCGGGGAAAAAGGCAGTTGTGAAGACCTGGAGCCGGTCAAGCACTATTTTCCCGGAATTCGTAGGTCATACCGTGGCTGTGCACGACGGACGGAAGCACGTTCCGGTTTATGTCACGGAGGACATGGTTGGTCACAAGCTTGGGGAATTCGCCCCCACACGTACTTTCCGCGGACACGCGGGAGACAAGAACAGCAACCGCAAATAAGCGAGAGGAGTTGAGACAACGATGGCTACCCGTACGAAGGAAAAGGCGGCGGCCCGGAAACAGAACGCCGATAAGCGGCCCCAGGCGCACGCCAAGTATGTCCGCATCTCTCCTCGCAAAGTTTCGATTGTGGTGGATCTGATTCGCGGAAAGAATGTGGATGAGGCGCTGGCGATTCTGCAGTATACCCCCAAGGCGGCAAGTCCGCTGGTTGCGAAGGTGCTTGAGAGCGCCATCGCCAACGCGGTGAACAATCAGGAACTGAACCGTCAGAACCTCTATGTGGCCGAGGTGTATGCCAATCCTGGCCCGACGCTGAAGCGGTACGTTGCCCGGAGCCGCGGCAGCGCGTCCCCGATGCTCAAGCGCACCAGTCACATCAGCGTGGTGCTGGATCAGAAGTAAGGCGAAGGAGGAAAAGACATGGGTCAGAAAGTTAATCCCCACGGCGCTCGCGTCGGTGTGATCTACGACTGGAGCACCCGCTGGTATGC
This sequence comes from uncultured Eubacteriales bacterium, assembly GCA_902795555.1. The sequence goes on from CADBLV010000129.1 coordinate 2,813, forward strand.
CGGGAAGAAGGATTTTGCCAACAACCTGGTTGAAGACTACAAGCTGCGGAAGATGCTGAAAGAAAAGTATTTTGCCACCGGCATCAGCCACATCGACATCGAACGGACCGCTCAGACGATGACGGTTAACGTCTTTACAGCCAAGCCCGGCATGATCATCGGGCGTGGTGGAGCCGGGATCGAAGAGCTGAAGAAGAACATCACGGAGTTTCTGGGCAAGCCCTGCCACATCAACGTGATGGAAGTCAAGCAGCCGGATGCTGACGCACAGCTGGTCGCAGAGAATATCGCGCAGCAGCTGGAAAAGCGGATCAGCTTCCGCCGGGCTCTGAAGCAGGCCCAGCAGCGGAGCATGAAGGTTCCCGGTGTGAAGGGAATCAAGACCGCTGTGAGCGGACGGCTGGGCGGCGCAGACATCGCTCGCAGCGAACACTATCACGACGGAAGCATTCCGCTGCAGACCCTGCGTGCCAACATCGACTACGGCTTTGCCGAAGCGAAGACCACGTACGGAAGGCTCGGCGTGAAAGTCTGGATTTATAAGGGACAGATTCTGCCCCGGGCCAAGAAAGGTCCAGCTGGGGCGGCCGGTGTTTCCGGAAAGCCCGCCGGATTTGCCGGAAAGAACGCAAAGCCTATGGGGAAGGAGGGAAAATAAGCCATGTTGATGCCCAAGAGAGTGAAACACCGGAAGCAATTTCGCGGCCGGATGAAAGGTAAGGCCCAGCGGGGCAACACCCTGGCTTACGGCGAGTTCGGTTTGCAGGCGACGGAGCCCCACTGGGTGACCAGCCAGCAGATTGAAGCGGCCCGTATCGCCCTGACCCGGTATACGAAGCGCGGCGGTCAGGTTTGGATCAAGATTTTCCCGGATAAGCCTGTAACGGCGAAGCCTGCCGAGACTCGAATGGGTTCCGGTAAAGGTGCTCCGGAGTACTGGGTGGCCGTGGTAAAGCCCGGACGGGTGCTGTTTGAAATCGCCGGCGTTTCTGAGGAAATAGCCCGCGAGGCGCTGCGTTTGGCCAGCCACAAGCTGCCTTTGAAAACCAAGCTCATCCGAAAAGCGGACGATACAGTGACCGCGACGGAAGAGAAGACGACAGAAGCGGGTGGTGAAGAAGCATGAAAGCGAACGAATTGACCTCGATGAGCAAGGAACAGCTGCAGGAAAAGGTGAAGGAACTGAAGACCCAGCTGTTTGGGCTTCGCTTCCAGCTTGCCACGGGCCAGCTGCAGAACACCATGCAGATCAGTGCACTTAAACGGGATATCGCACGGTGCAAGACCATCCTTCGTCAGAAGGATGAGGCCTGAGAATGGGAAAGGAGGCAGCTGGAACCATGGAAGAAAGA
>CADBLV010000130.1 GCA_902795555.1 uncultured Eubacteriales bacterium
GGAGAGGACTGATCCTCTTCCGCGAAATTCTTCTTCAGATCGGCCAGACGACGCATGAACTCCGGACGCCGGTCCGCAGCCTTCACGCGCACTTCCTCGAGGAAATGATTCAGGGCCCGGCCATAGAAACCAAAGTTTTCGGAAAGGAAATACGCGTCATGAACGGCATTGCGGGCCCGCTCAAGCCGCGTCCGGTCTTCCGTCGTCGCAAACCAGCCGTCGCCATCCGCCATTTCCACACGGGCCGCGAAATCCTTTTCCCAGAGGAGAACGCTGTCGGAACGCTTGCTGTTCTTATCCAGGGCGCGGTCCACCGCACGGTCAATATCGTATTCCTGAGGCCAGTGCACTTCCGGATGGAGATCATTGAGATATTCCTTCAGAAGTCTTGCCACGCCGAAATCTGCACCGTTGCGGGGGTTTTCGGGACTGAAGATTCTTTTGATCACAGCCTCCCAGGTTGTTTCCCCGGCCGAGAGATACCGCTCCGCCCGTTCACAGAAATCATAGGGATTGATCTGCTCATCCGGACCTTCGATATACGGCAGGAAATCCTCATCCAGGGCCACCAGCGGCTCCTTCAGCAGGTGGATGTAATAATACTTCCGGAAGGAATCCTCATCCGAATTCTGTTCGAACTTGTGCAGGAGGCCGCGCAGCGTTCCCGCAAGAACGGACAGCGGCGCGGCAATGCCCGCGTTATCCTTTTCCAGGCTCATCAGTTCCTGTTCCGCCTTTGTCAGCAGCGGCTTGACTCTTTCGACCAGTTTCACGACATCGTCGTTGCCGGCTGTGGAGGAAGCCTTGCCGGTACCGGCCGCCAGGAGCCAGTTGCCCAGCAGCTGATAAATCGTATTCAGCTTGTTTCGCAGAGTATTCCGTTCCACACCGGTCAGTTCATCCGCCTGGCCTTTTCCCTTGGCCAGGGACGCGGTTCCGCGCCAGGCATCATCCATCAGATCCTCAATGGCGTCCTCGTTCACGGAGACAACACCGTTTTCAAAAGCCACATAGGGCGCGATCTCGTTCCTGATTTTTGCGGCCTGATTCCGGTCATCCTGCACCACCGTCTGCATCTGACGGTAAAGCTCGCTGGCTTTTCCGAACAGCGCCTCCCGGGTGCCTTTGATCCGGTTTGTATAATGATTGCTGCGGAGGAGTTCACCGGAATCAAGCATTTCCCGGAACTTCTTCTGAATGCCGGTCGCGCGGTCCGACATGGTAGAGTGCTTCAGAGCGCTCTCCAGCAGCGCCTGATCCAGGCCGCGGCCCTGATTCTTCGTCCAGTCCGCCAGCATGTTGACCGCATCGGTCAGGGAGGGGGCGTAATCGTTGGACAGATTTCCTTCCAGCTGTTTCTTCTCACGGGCCAGATAGCTTTCAAAGGAAGCCGCCTCAGAGAAATACATCCGGAGCCAGGACGCCATGAAGAGCAGATCGTTTTCCGGATCCTTCCCATTCTGTTCCGGGAAAGACTTCATCAGATTGGAAGGACGGTAATCCTCAGCATTCGCCGGATCCCAGGTCGCATAGGAATACTGCTTTGCCAGGAGGGCATAATTTTCATCCATCCGGCTGACGCCCTGCAGAATGACGTTGCCGATATCAAAGCGGCCAAGGGCAAAAGCTTCCTTTGCCTTTGCCACATGCTTTTCCGCATCGGCCGGTATAGGAGCAGACTCCGTTTTCTCCGCAACGGGTTCTTCCACAGTGATCTGCGGAGCCGGGGCGTCCTTCGCTTTGGGTTTAGCGGGGGCGGGCTTCGGTTTTTCCGGCTTCGGTTCCGGCTTTGGTTCCGATTCTTGTTCCGGCTCCGCCTTCACTTCAGCCGGTTCCGCGGGAGCTTTGGGCTCCCCGGGTTCCAACAATTTCTCAGGCACTGTCGTAGCCGGTTCAGATTCCTCCGTTTCAGACGGTCCCTCCGCGTTAACCTCTTCCTCCGGTTTCTCCGATTCATCAGCTTTGTTTGCTGTTTGAATAAGAGCCTCCCAGTTTTCATCCTCGTCGATGAAATACAGGCCCTCATCGGTGAGGCAGTAATAGAGAGCATCTTCCGTTATATTTTCCAACTGTGGCAATTCCTGAGAATAGCAGATCAGCCCTTCGCCGGGCGTCACAGATCGGGAAACGAATTCCTCCA
>CADBLV010000131.1 GCA_902795555.1 uncultured Eubacteriales bacterium
GCCCCTTCTCCGTCGGAAAATCAACGCACAGCTCCTCGATCACAAGCAGTTTTTCGTCCATCCCGGCGTCACCTCCTCCGCAGCCGCGGATCCAGCGCGTCCCGCAGGCCGTCGCCGAGAAAATTGAAGCTCAACACTGCCAGCATGATCGCTCCGCTGGGCGCGAAGCTCAGCCACGGCGCGTTGAAAAGATACTGCCGTCCCGTGTTCACCATCAGGCCCCAGCTCGCGCTCGGCGGCTGAATGCCGAGGCCGAGGAAGCCCAGTGCGCTCTCCGTCAGGATGGCGGAAGGAACGTTCAGCGTAAACAGCACAATCAGCGTCGGAATGCAGTTCGGCAGGATGTGTTTCCAGATAATCCGCCATTTCGAAATGCCGACGCTCCGGGCCGCTTCCACATAGTCAATGGTCTTCAGTTTCAGCGTCTCCGCCCGCGTGATCCGCGCCACCGTCCCCCAGTTCATCAGCGTCAGCGTCAGAAAAACGTTAAACAGCCCGTCTCCCATGGTATACATGATCACCATCGCCAGCAGCATCGAGGGAAAAGCCAGCACGATGTCCGCCAGCCGCATGATGATCGAATCGATCGCTCCGCCCAGATATCCGGCCAGAACGCCCAGGATCGCCCCGATCATCATGCTCAGCAGCGTGGGGACAATCCCAACCATCAGCGAAACCCGCGATCCGTACAGCAGCCTCGTCAGCACGTCCCGCCCGCCTTCGTCCGTGCCCAGCAGATGTTCCGCCGAGGGCGGCGCCAGCCGGTGCATCAGGTCCATGTCCACCTCCCCGTAGGGGGTCAGCCACGGCGCCAGGATCGTAGCCAGGATCATCAGGAAAATCACGATCAGGGAAACCAGCGAAAGCCTGTTCGCCCGGATCATCCGTCTGAAAGCGTCTCTCATTCTTTGGCCTCCCTTCTGGTGCGGGGATCCAGCACCTTATAAAGGAGGTCGGCCAGGAGGTTTCCGAGAATCACCAGCGCCGTGGAAAACAGCACCGTTCCCTGCAGCAGAGGAATGTCCCGGCCGTTAATGGCCTGCACGGCCAGCCGACCGATCCCATTGATGGAGAAAACCGTCTCCGTGATCACCGCGCCGCTCAGCAGACCCGAAAGCTGCAGCGCCATCATCGTCACGGTCGGCAGCATCGTATTCCGCAGCGCGTGCCGCCAGAGCACCGCCGTTTCGCTCAGGCCTTTGGCCCGTGCCGTGTCGATGTAGTCGTCCTCCAGCGTGTCCACCAGCGTCGACCGCACCAGCCGAGCGATGCTCCCCGCGCTGTTCCAGCCCAGGGCAATCGCCGGCAGGATGAACGACCGCCAGTCCGTAATCCCGCTGATCGGCAGCCAGTGCAGCCAGTAGGCAAAAACGTATTGCAGAATCATCGCCACCATGAACACCGGCATGGAAATCCCCAGCAGAGAAAAGCCCATAAACAGGCGGTCCGGAATGCTGTTCTTCCGGATCGCCGCCAGCAGCCCGCAAAGCCCGCCCACTATCCACGCGAACAGCGCTGCCGCCAGAGCCAGCAGCAGCGTGTTCACAAAGGCGGTCCCGATCAGCTGGGAAACAGGTTTTCCGAGAGAATAGCTGGTTCCGAAGTCTCCCCGGATCGCCCCGGAAAGGTATCGGAAGAACTGCACATGGATCGGCTGATCCAGGCCCAGTTCCGCCGTCAGTCGCTCGATGGTCGCCGTGTTGGCATGCTCTCCCATCAGAACGGCCACCGGGTTCCCCGGCACAATCCGCAGCATCACGAAAAGCGCCAGGGAAACCAGCAGCAGCACCGCTACAGCCTGCAATAATCGTTTCATATTGGTCCTTCAGTCACAGGATAGATCTTAATCGTTCAGCACCACATCGATCGCGTAGAAGTCGGAGAATCCGGCCCACTGGGGCGTAAAGGAAGCCACCCGCGGCCCCATGCAGTACAGATGCAGCTCGGCGTACATCGGAATCCACGCGGCATCTTCACTGATGATTTTCTTTTCCAGCGCCTGATATTCGGCCATCCGTTCCGCGTCGTCAACAATGGCGGAAGCGGCGGCCACCCGGGCGATAATGTCCGTGTCCGGATAGTTCAGGCTGCGGCTCTTCGTGTTGTCCACGCTGCCGAAGAAGGTATACATGATGTTCGCCGGATCGTTGTAGTCCATGCCCCAGCTTCCGATGAAGCAGTCCATCGATCCGCTTCTCCGAACATCCAGCCACGACGCATGGTCATAGCTCTTCACGGTAGCCTTGATCCCGACCTTCCCCAGCGACTGGCTGATGAATTCGGCAACGGTCTTGACGGTGTCGGAAGAAGAACCGGAGTCCAGACCGATTTCAAAGTGCACCTGTCCCTCGGTATATCCGGCGTCTGCCAGCAGCTTCTTTGCGGCTTCCGGGTCATAGGTGAAGCCCTGCAGCTCGCTGTTATGTCCCCAGATCCCGGTGGGAATAATGCCGTTCTCCCGAACCGCGTCTCCGTTGAAAAGCGCCGAGATGATCAGGTCCACATCGATCGCAGCCCCGATGGCCTTCCGGACGTTGACGTCCTTCAGGAATTCGTTGTTCTCGTTCAGGGCCAGTAGCGTCATGCCCACCTTCGGGGTGCTCACGATCCGGTCGGCATACTGGGTCTTGAAGACGCTCTGCACAATCGCGCTGTCCTGTTTGCCCAGATCGATCAGATCCAGTTCGTCGTTCTTGAACATGAGAGTCTGGGTGTTGGGGTCGACCACCTTCACGATCAGCTTCTTCACCGAGGGTTCCGGTCCCCGGTATTTTTCGTTATAAACCAGCGTATAGTGGTCGTTAGTCACCCATTCCGTAACAATGTAGGGACCGGTACCGATCATCGCCGCCGGATCCGTGCCGAATCCGTCCGTCATGCTCTCCTTGTCGACAATGGACATCGCCGGCGCGGAAAGCTCCGCGAGGAAGCCGGCGTTCGGCGCGTTCAGCGTCACGCTGAAGTGCGTGTCGTCCGTAATTTTGAAGCCTTCCAGGGTCTCCGTCTTCTTGTCCCTCACGTCCTGCCCGCCCACAACTTCCAGCGGAATGTCCGTGTTCTGGTTGGCCAGGATCAGCAGCCGTTCAAAGCTGTATTGAACGTCCGAAGCCGTCAGTGCGTTTCCGTTGCTGAAAACGACGCCCTCCAGCAGCGTAAAATCATAGGTCTTCCCATCCTCGCTCACCTTGTATTCCGTGCAGAGGCTGGGCACCACCAGGGCGGTCCCGTTTTGAACCCGGGTCTCAAACAGCCGGTCGAAAACGTTCATGGGAATCATGTAGTCGTCCGTCGTCTTTGCCACGTCCATCGTCGTAATGTCATATTTGACCGCCGTGCGCAGGAGTCCCTTCTCCTCCTCCGCCCCGGCCAGGCATCCGCAGGCCATCACAACGGCCAGCACCATGGCCAGAAAACCGAAAAAGTGAGATCGTTTCGTCATCATTCAAAACCTCCTTCAATGTGAAAAGCAAAATCGCCTGGTTGATTATATCACATTTTGTTGGGATCCGCAAAGTTTCCTCAAATCCCACACATCCGCAACGGTTCACTGCGGAGGTTCTCATAGCGGATTCCCGCTGCATTCATTTCATCCAGAAAACATCTGAAATACCTTTCTGAAGAGAAAGGCTGCATGAACGCCAGGAAAAAATGAGGATGGATGCAAGTGATCTCGCAAAGGACATCTGTAATCTTCGTCAGGGAAGTCACGACATACAGCTCTTCGATATAGGGATCCAGCGGTCCGAAGCTTCTGCTGTTGACATAGGAAACGCAGATACTGGCCTGCGCCATATCCGGAGACGGAGGAGACAGCCTTCGTTTCATCTGTCTGATTTTCCAGAGGGAATTCTCCGGCTGGGCCTGCAGCATCAGCTGTCCGCGGGCGATGGTGCAGGCTTTGGCAAGATCATTCATCTCCCGTTCCTTCGGGAAATCCAGGATGGCTTCGCCCGCGAACAGTCGGTAGTTGTTTCGGTTTCCCAGCATCGCCTTATGATCGACGCATACGGATACGGTCACCGGTTTTTCACATCCCGGATCCCAGCGTCTCGCGGCTTTTGCCAGGAATACGGACATGATGACATTCGGACTGCCGTCATAGTCCCTGCAGTACTGCATGATCTGCGCTTCAGAGAGCTTCAGGTAAAAAACCGTTTTGTCATGATCTGCTGTGTCAGTCAGACGAAAGAAATCGGGAATTGGTTTCTTTTGATACAGGGGAGTTTCCGCGTGGTCAATCTCCCGTTCGCTGAACGGATTCCCTGTTTCAGATTCCGGAATCACATCGCCCGGCAGGCGGAATCCGGCCGGATCAAAGGTTTGTCCGGTCACCTTTGACAGATACAGGAACAAGATACTCCTGATA
>CADBLV010000132.1 GCA_902795555.1 uncultured Eubacteriales bacterium
CGGTCACCGGCGGCGTGGTGTCCTTCTGGGAAGATGAAAAAATCCGGAACATCCTGAGTTTTCCCCGAAAAGTATGTCTGAAGAACGGATGGTTTGTGAATTTTGCGGACTGCGATGCCAGGCCGTTTCTCTCCGGCGAACGGCTGCAGACCGCCGGTGAAAAGCTGCGGGATCCGGAGCTCATGTCCCTGGGACAGGAATATCCCGGAACTCCGGAAGATCAGCTGAATGATGTCCCCCATCTGACAAGGGTCATTTCCCTCCTGTTTCACGCCGGGAGAAAGTGGGATCCGAACGGTTCGGAAGAAAGCCACCCGGAAAACGAATCACCGCTTCCCAGAATCCACGGCTGCCCGGAAAAGGATGTCTTCCTGCCGGATCTGCAGCTGCGGGTGCTGGAAAAGGGCGAATGGATCCTGTGCTGCAAAGGCGGCCACAACGGGGAAAACCATAATCACAACGATGTGGGTTCCTTTATGCTCTATCGGGACGGGGAGCCTCAGGTGGTGGATGCGGGCAATATGACCTACACAGCCCTCACTTTCTCTGAAAAACGCTACACCCTTTGGAACACCCGAAGCGCTTTTCACAATCTCCCGCTGATCGGCGACATCGAGCAGGCGCCCGGCCGGGATCATGCCGCCCGGGATGTACGCCGTACGCCGGACGGCCTTTCCCTGGAAATCGCGGAAGCCTGGCCGCCGGAAGCCCGTCTCCTGTCCTGCCTGCGTTCGTTCTCCCTGAAGAAAAGCGGACTGATGCTCCGTGACGTAATTCGCCTCGAAGAGCCCCGGCCCGTTATCTGGGTCTTCCTGTGGCGGGAAAAACCGGTGCTCCGCTCCGGAGAAGCGCTCAGCGGAAAAACCTGCCTGCGCTTTGATCCGGAACTGATCGCCGGAGCCGAAGAAATTCCCGTTTCAGATCCGCGCATGGCCCGCAGTTTCCCCGGATCCCTGTGGCGGCTGACGCTGACCGCGATCCCGGCGATCGTTCACGACCGGACCTTCTCCTTCGGAGAAGTTTGATTTACGGAAAGGACAGCCTATGGATGAAATACTGAAGGGCGCGCGGGAAATGCTCGCGGACGTAACGCCGCTGCGAACAGACTGCGGAAGGGCCTGCGGCGGGCGGTGCTGCCGTTCTCTGGAGGGGGAAGAAACCGGGATGCTGCTGTTTCCCGGAGAAGCGGAAGCCTATCGGAAAAAGCCCGGATGGACGCTGCGGGAGGCCGCCGCCGGAACGCTGCTGATCTGCCCGGGAACCTGCGATCGGCAGGAACGGCCGCTGGCCTGCCGGCTCTTTCCGCTGCTGCCGGTGATCCGGGACGGACAGATCAAAGTCGCCGTCGACCAGCGGGCAAAGGGGGTCTGTCCCCTGGCCCGTCACGGCCTCCGCGGAATGAATCCCGCTTTTGTGGATGCCGTTCGAGAAGCCGGAAGGCTTCTGGCGGAAAAGGACGAATATCGGCGTTTTCTCGAAGAAATGACCAAAGAACATGATGAACTGAAAAAGCTGAGGGGCATATTAGGCGGCTCTCTCTGATCCGCTACCGGCGGTTGCCGTTCGCGGCGGTCTGCTGACAGATCGCTCCGTCATAGTTATCGCGAACCTGCCAGATGAGTTCAATCAATCCGGGAAAATAGGGCACAAACGTATGATCGCGCTCCATCTGTCTGACTTCCTCCAGGGAGGCCCAGCGGACTTCCGCTACTTCCGATTCCTGGAGAACCAGCGTGTTCAGATCGACATCGACCATCACGGCATAGAAATCATCAAAGCCCCGGGTATAATTGATGGTAAAATGCGGCCGGACGTCCTTCAGATGAATCTTCAGGCCGATTTCCTCCATCGTTTCCCGTTCCGCGGCCTGCCAGCTCTCCTCGCCGGCCAGCGCGCTTCCGCCGGCGCTGACATCCCAAAGATCACCCCACGCGTGCTTTTCGTGGCATCTCTTCTGAATCAGCATCTGCCCGGCAGAATTAAAAATACACACATGCACAATCAGATGATAGGCTTCCTGCCCCCAGGCGGCAGGGCGTTCAATGACTTTACCGGTACGATTCCGGTTTACGTCATAAACATCCCAGATTTCCATCGCGTTCTCCTCTCGACACAACTCAACACACCCTGCACCGCACCGCGATGCAGCCCCTCACAGTCCGGAACAGCAAATCGCTGTCTCCTTTCTGCAAAGTTCGACACATCTCTGAAAAGCGCTGCAGCCCCTCACAGTCCGAAAACAAAAGCCTGAAGCCCAGCGAAGAATCAGCGGTTGGCCCAGCGATTTCTGAAGTAATGCGCGGCCATTTTGGGACGCCGGTCCCGGGTGAATAAACCCTTCCGGTTTCCGCCGACGCGCATGGGGCCCTGACAGGTAGAAAAATCCGCGAAATTCCACGGCATCTCCCCAACCACGAAGGGCCGCTCGTCCAGGCATTCGCTCATGGCCTCATAGAAGGCCACCTGGAATTCCTCAGTAAACATTTCCGCCACAGCCCCGTGCAGGCCCGCGATGGTGTCCGCCCCGTATTCCGAAAGAACGATGGGCTTGCCCTGCTTCGCCCACCAGTCCAGCTCCATCCGGAAGGCATATTTCGCCGTTTCCAGATCCCCGCTGAGATTATACCATCCGTAATACCGGTTGATCATCACCAGATCCATGGAGGGAATGATTCTGTCCTTCACATAGATATTCTGACAGCCCACCAGCGTCACCGGCCGGTTCTGAGGATCCGTCCTGTGGGCCAGCTCATACAGAGGCCGCCAGTAATCATATGCCTTGTCCGGATAGGTGTCCGTGCTGGGCTCATTCCCCAGGCTCCACACCACCACACAGGGATGATTCCTGTCCCGCCGGATCATCTCTGTCAGCACTTCCGCGTGGTATTCCGCCAGGCCCCATCCGTAATGCTCATCCGCCCACATCCCGACGGCAGGGGTTTCATCCACGATGACAATTCCCTCCCGGTCGCAAAGCTGATACATCTCCTCCGCGTAAGGATAATGGCTGGTGCGGAAGCAGTTGGCATGCAGCCAGTGATAGAGATTGATGTCCGTCATGTTCAGGCACTGATCCATGCCCCGGCCGTGGAAGGGGCTGTCCTCATGCTTGCAGGGGCCGTGGAAGTGGAAGGGTTTTCCGTTAATCAGGAAGCGGATCCCGTCCACCCGCACCTCCCGGATCCCGAAGGGAAGCTCATAGAGATCCTCACCGAAGGTCAGCCGGGCCGTATACAGATAAGGCGTTCCCGGCCAGGGCTCCCACAATTGGGGATCGGGCACCCGCAGGGTTCCCTCCGCCGCGGCGCATTCCGTTTCCGCGGCTTCAGTTTCCGCGGTCTCAGTATTTGCCGCGGTGCTGCCTGTTGAAGCGGCGCTGTCCGGCGTCCCGTCCCGGCTCTCCGCCACGGCACAGTCTGTGGCAACGGAACGGCCTTCCGCGTCCAGAATCTCGATTCTGACTTCTCCGGTTCCTTCGGTCTCCGCCCGCCAGAAAACCGTGCCGTCGATTTTCGTCGTCAGGGTGATGTCCCGGATATGGCAAACCGGCACCGCCACCAGGCAAACCGGCCGCTGAATTCCCGTATAATTGAAGAAATCAAAGGCAGGCAGGTTGATTCCCTGCTCCTGCTGGCGCTGTTTTCCGGCCTCCACGGAAGGGATCCCCGGATTGTCGGATCCGAAGAAGGCCGTTCCTCCCTCCGCCCCGATGGGCAGGGTGGTATGATTGATCCGGTTGTCCGCCTCCACTTCCAGCACGCCGCTTTCCCCCGGCCCGATCAGACCCGTCAGGTCAATTTCAAACGGCAGAAAACCGCCCCGGTGGGCGCCGATCTCCCGGCCGTTCAGCCGCACCCGGGCATTGTGCGCCACTCCGTCAAAGCGCAGATACACCTTCATCCCCCGCCAGAGAGACGGCACGGCAATTCGCGTGCGATAGATCACCGTTCCGGCTTTGGCGCGGAAGCGGGGATCGGGACTCTGATCATTGTAGGAAGCCGGCACGGCAATCCGCTGCCAGGTCTCATCCTCCTGAAAGCGGAAATCCCAGATCCCGCCCAGGTCGATCAGGGTGCGGATACCGTTGTTCTGGGGATAAAGCATGTTTCTTTCCTCCTCCTGTGAAAACTGCAACTTTCCGTATGCCTTCCCGTCCCGGCGCGACGGTCATGATCGCGCGAACGGAAAGTGCGGGAAAGCCCGCGATCCATCTTTATTCAAACTGCCGGACGCCGAGATGGGCGCCGCAGCTTTCGCGAACCACCAGGCTGGCCTCCACGCTGTCGTTGAAGCTCATCGCCCTGCCGCCCTGAATCATGGCAATCAACTCCGCCATGGCAACC
>CADBLV010000133.1 GCA_902795555.1 uncultured Eubacteriales bacterium
CGCGATGGAACACCATCTGGGACTGACCTGTGACCCGGTGGGCGGACTGGTTCAGATTCCCTGTATTGAGCGCAACGCGGTGGCTGCCATGCGTGCTATTTCCGCGGTGAATCTTTCCAGGTTCCTGTATGAAACCCGGAAAATATCCTTTGACGTGATCATTGATACCATGTATCAGACCGGCAGGGATATGAGCGATAAATACCGGGAAACCTCCCACGGCGGGCTGGCGCAGATGTATCAGTATATTTCTCAGGCAGTCAAGGAGAATCCCTGGCTGCAGGATACAGGAGCGGAATTGTACATGATCCCGGAGGAATCAGAATCTGAAGATGATTCCCACCGCCGCTGAGAGGGCGATGAACACCACCGGATGCCATTTCAGCTTCCGCTGACCCAGAAAGATCAGCGTTCCCAGAATGATTGCCTTCCACACAAAGAGATCTCCCACGGCCCTGCTGGCCTCAAAGGCCGGAATGTTTACCAGCGTCACCTTCGCCACGTTGATGCCCGCGGCGGTGATCATGGCGATGGAAGCCGGGCGCAGGCCGTAGAAGGCCCCTTCCACCAGGCGATTGGAGCGGAATTTTTCCAGAAACCTGGCGATGATGAGGCTGACGATCACCGAGGGCAGAGCCAGAGACAGCGTGGCCAGGATGCCGCCGGGGACTCCGGCGGTCCGGAAGCCCGCGTAGGTGGACATATTGATGCCGATAGCTCCGGGGGTAGACTCGGAGACCGCGATCATGTCCGCGATGTCCGTGTGGCTGAACCAGCCTGAGGTATCGGACATCTCATAGAGGAAGGGCAGGGTGGCCAGACCGCCGCCCACGGAGAACAGCCCTGTTCGGGCAGAGGCTAGCATCAGCTTCAGAAGCGTCATTTGCTTTCCGCCTCCTTCCCGGCGGCGTTCCTGCGGTTCTTCCACAGGGAGGCCGCGATCCCCGCTGCTCCTGCCATCACTACCAGCACCGCCGCCGGGATCTTCACGGGCAGCAGGCCGGAGAAGGCATTGAGCACGAAGACGATCACATACAGGGCCATGGTGAAGGCGTCCACCACAGAAGATTTCCACAGGCGCAGCACCGCCTGCAGGATGAGCACGCACATGATCAGAAAAATGAAAAAGGCATTGACAATAACTGAATGTTCATTTATTATTGATTGCGTTGTGAGGAGGTGAGATTGTGCGTCTGAAAGACGGGGATAAGCAGCGACGGATCAAGGAGGCCATGGTAAGCCTGATTCTGCGGGAGGGCATAGACGGAACTTCTGTATCCAAGATTGCGAAAGAAGCGGGTGTATCGGCGGCAACAATCTATATCTACTACGACAGCAAGGAAGCCATGCTGGCTGAGGTGTTCCGTGAATACTCGCGTCAGCCTTATCAATATCTGATGCATCAGATCCAGCCTGATATGGACGGAAATGAACTGATCGAAACGCTGGTTCGGGGCTGTTATGCCTTCAGTAAAGAGCATGAGGACGTATTCAGTTTTGTGGAACAGTGTTCCCGTTGTCCGACGCTGGCCGAGCAGGTTTGTGAAGAAGACTGCTCCTGCGATGTGCTGGATTTGCTTCATCACTATCAGGAAACAGGAATGATGAAGCGATGCAGTGACTGGAACATGGGGGCCATGCTGTTTGCGCCGGTTCGATTTCTGGCTATGAACCGAAATGCACTGATGCCGGATCCCGATCAGCATCTGACGGAGCTGATTCACATGCTGCAGGAGCTCCTGCTGACCCGCTGACTTTTCCCCGCCCTTTGAGGCGGGGAATAAAAAAGACTTGTTAAATAAACGAACAATCATTTAATGCAATGGAGGAGAGAAAAAATGATCGTTGTACCTGTTTGTGATATGATTCTGACCTCGGATGCCACCCTGTACCTGTCGCTTGAGCAGCTGCGCCGCAGCGCCGGCGAAAAGGGCGTGGCGGTGAACGAAAAAGTGGTACTGCTCCTTGCCAGGGAGAACGGCAGCTTTGCCGATCTCAACGAGGAAAGCTTCTATCCCATCGGCATGGCCGGCGTAGTAAACGAGATAAACCAGCAGGGCTATGTCACCGTGCGAACCCAGTACCGGGTAAATGTGGAAAACATCAGTGTCAACCCAGATCACACCATCCGGCTGACCATGTCCCGCAGGCCGGACATCGAGGATCTTGATGCCGCCCTGGAAGCTGAAAAATTGAAGAGTCTGAAGGAAGAGATGAAGCATTTCGCCTCCGGTCTGAATTTCGGTGACAGTGCAAAATATATTGTTGACCAGATTGATACCCTGGGCATGGCGGCCTGTACCATGTCCCACATCCTTGAGAGCAGCAATGAAGAACGCTACGCCATCCTGGCGGAGGACAGCAAAGCCAGACGCGCCGAGCTGATCGAAAAGATGCTGTATTCCTACATGGAGGTCGGCCGCATTGCCAACGAGGCCGCAACCTCACAGCAGCAGGAGGTGCAGCAGCGCTACAAGGAAGCAGCGATCAGGCGTCAGATGGAACATCTGCAGAAAGAGCTGGATGACATGCACCCTGAGAATATCACGGATGTGCAGAAATTTGCGCAGCGTATCGCGGATTCCGGCATGAACGAAACTGCACGCCGGGAAGCGGAGAAGGTGCTCAACCGTCTGAAACAGGAAGGCAAAGAGGGCGTGGAATCCGCCATGCTTTATGATTATCTCGACTTTATGACCACTCTTTCCTGGAAAAAGGAAGCGGCGGAACGCATCGATCTGAAGGAGGCACGGCGAATTCTGGATGAAGATCACTATGGCCTTGGCAAGGTAAAGGATCGCATCATCCAGCAAATCGCCGTGATGAATCTCAAAAACCGGCAGTCCGGTTCGATCCTGTTGTTTGTCGGAGCTCCGGGCACCGGAAAAACCAGCATCGGCAGAAGCATTGCCCGCGCGCTTGGCCGGGAATATGTCCGAGTCAGTCTGGGCGGCGTTCATGACGAAAGCGATATCCGCGGCCATCGCCGCACGTATATCGGCTCGATGCCCGGCCGTATTATGGACGGCATCCACAAGAGCGGCGTCAGCAATCCTGTCATGGTGCTGGACGAAGTGGACAAGCTTTCTGCCTCCTTCAATGGCAGCCCTGCCAGCGCCTTGCTTGAAGTGCTGGATCCCGAGCAGAACAATACCTTTACGGACCACTATATGAACGTGCCGTATGATCTGTCTGATGTGCTCTTCATCTGTACTGCTAACAGCCTGGACACCATTCCCCAGCCGCTGCTGGACAGAATGGAGGTTATTCAGTTTCAGGGATACACGCCCCTGGAGAAGCTGCGGATCGCCAGAGAGCATCTGGTGCCCAGGAGCATGGAAACCATGGGGATTGGCGCAGAGCAGATGTCCGTTACGGATGAAGCGCTGGAAACGCTGATCGCCGAATATACCATGGAGGCGGGCGTGCGCGGCCTGCGAAAGAGCATCGACGGTCTTTGCCGAAGCCTGGCGGTGAAGGTGGCCACAGATCCAGGAATTAAAGTAGAGGTAACGCCCGAAGTGATCCATCAGGAGATCGATGCAAGGCCGATTCGCCACGACACCATCCTGCCCGATCCGACAGCCGGCGTTGTGACAGGCCTGGCCTGGACACCCGTCGGCGGTGATATACTGTATATTGAGACCAAACTGACGCCAGGAAAAGGACAGGTCATCATCACAGGGCAGTTGGGTGATGTCATGAAAGAAAGCGCACAGATCGCTCTGAGTCTGGTGAAATCCATGTTCCCGGAAGAGGCCGGACAGCTGGAGGATCACGATCTGCACATCCATGTACCTGCCGGCGCCGTGCCCAAGGATGGTCCTTCTGCTGGCGTCACACTGACTACGGCCATTGCTTCTCTGCTGACCGGAAAAGTGGTGGATCCGCATATTGCGATGACCGGCGAGGTGGCACTGAGAGGGGCAGTGACGCCGATCGGCGGACTGCCTGAAAAGCTGATGGCTGCGCAGCGGGCCGGTGTGACAAAGGTGTTTATTCCGAAGGAAAACCTGTATGATCTCAGGGATGTGGCCCAGGAGGTAAAGGACAGGATCGAAATCGTTCCGGTTACTGATGTTGCGGATATTCTGGAAGAGACAGGTATCATGGACGCAAATGCGATGTCTGCTTAACAGGCCTGTCTGATAATCTGATGATATCAGCGAAGCATGAAATACACATGCGATAGGGGATCAGATCAACCTGCGCGTCCGGGAGCTGCCCA
>CADBLV010000134.1 GCA_902795555.1 uncultured Eubacteriales bacterium
CAGCGGGTGCTCCAGTCATAGATGACACCAACCCGGGCGCCGTGGGGATTAACTTTCTGTCCCATGTGTATCCTCCTTCGCCTTACTTCTGGTCAAGCACCACGCTGATGTGGCTGGTGCGCTTGAGCATCGGTGACGCGCTGCCGCGGCTGCGGGCAACGTAGCGCTTCAGTGTGGGACCGGGGTTCGCATACACTTCTGCGACATAGAGGTTCTGACGGTTCAGTTCCTGATTGTTCACCGCGTTGGCGATGGCGCTGTTCAGCACCTTCATCACCAGCGGGCTGGCCGCCTTCGGCGTATACTGCAGAATGGCCAGAGCTTCGTCCACGTTCTTACCGCGGATCAGATCGATCACGATCTTGACCTTGCGAGGAGAGATGCGGACATACTTGGCATGAGCCTGAGGCCGCTTGTCAGCGTTTGCCTTGCGGGCGGCTGCTTTTTCCTTGGTACGGGTAGCCATCTTTGTCTCAACTCCTCTCGCTTATTTGCGGTTGCTGTTCTTGTCTCCCGCATGACCGCGGAACGTGCGGGTCGGGGCGAACTCGCCCAGCTTATGTCCTACCATGTCTTCCGTCACATAGACCGGAACGTGTTTCCGTCCGTCATGCACGGCCACGGTATGTCCGACGAATTCCGGGAAGATGGTGCTGGAGCGGCTCCAGGTCTTCACGACTGCCTTCTTGCCGGAAGCGTTCATTTCCGTAATGCGCTTCATCAGCGCGCCCTCGACATAAGGGCCCTTTTTAATGGAACGACTCATGTGTTGTCGCTGCCTCCTTCCTGCTTATGACAGGTTCTTTTCCAAAGCGCTTACTTCTTTCCGGCGCGCTTGACGATCATCTTGTTGCTGTACTTCTTATGCTTCCTGGTCTTCAGACCCAGAGCGGGCTTACCCCAGGGAGTAACGGGAGCGGGCATACCCACAGGGCTCTTGCCTTCGCCGCCGCCATGAGGATGATCACAGGGATTCATAACCACGCCGCGAACGGTGGGACGAACGCCCATGTGGCGAACCCGGCCGGCTTTTCCCAGCCGGACATTCTCATGATCCGTGTTGCCTACGGTGCCGATGGTCGCTTTCGCGTTCAGGGGCAGCTTCCGCATTTCACCGCTGGGCAGACGAACCTGCGCGTAACCGTTTTCCTTCGCCATCAGCTGGGCGCTCATGCCGGCGCTGCGAACCAGCTGGCCGCCGCGGCCGGGCTTCAGCTCCAGATTGTGAATCAGCGTACCCACGGGGATGTTGCTGATCGGGAGCGTGTTGCCGGGCTTGATATCCGCCGTGTCACTGGAGATCACGGTATCGCCGACTTTCAGTCCCAGAGGCGCCAGGATGTAGCGCTTTTCTCCGTCCGCGTAGAACAGAAGCGCGATAAAGGCGCTGCGGTTCGGATCGTATTCGATGGCGTTGACCTTGGCGGGAATGTCCACCTTGTCACGCTTGAAGTCGATGATCCGGTACTTTACCTTGTTGCCGCCGCCCTGATGGCGAACGGTGATCTTGCCCTGATTGTTCCGGCCCGAATTCTTCTTCAGAACTTCCGTCAGGCTCTTTTCAGGGGCTTTCTTGGTGACCTCTTCATAGGTCAGAACCGACATAAACCGCCGGGCGGGCGAAGTCGGCTTGTAAACACGAATAGCCATTGTTTCGTCTCCTCCCTTCAGCTTACTGGGCCATGCCTTCGAAGAACTTAATGGGCTTGGAGTCCTTCTTCAGAATCACATAGGCCTTCTTGGTTTCGGGGGTCATACCCTGGGTTCTTCCCTGCCGCTTCATCTTTCCGATGGTGCGCAGCGTGTTGACCTTGGCAACCTTCACGCCGTCTTCCGCGAAGACCGACTCAACGGCGCTCTTGATTTCCGCTTTGTTGGCCCGGATGTCCACTTCGAAGACATAGCGCTTCTCTTCAATGCCTTCATACGCCTTTTCCGTCAGGATGGGGCGCTTGATGATATCATGAGGATCCTTCATTATGCGTACACCTCCTCGACGGATTCCTTCGCCGCCTTGGTCAGCACCAGCTTACCGGCGTTCAGGATGTCGTACACGTTCAGGGTGTTCACGTAGCTGACCTTGGCCTGAGCCAGGTTGGCCGCGGCGCGGTCCACCTTCTCTTCCGGAGCGGGGAGCACCACCAGGGCTTTCTTTTCCGCCTGGAGGTTCTTCAGAACCTGAGCCATCAGCTTCGTCTTGGCTTCCTTCAGCTCCAGCGCGTCCACCACGACGATTTCCCCCGCGTTCAGCTTCGCGGTCATGGCGCTTCTGAACGCCAGCCGGCGAACCTTCTTGTTCACGCTCAGGGTGTAATCCCGGGGCTTGGGAGCGAAGACCACGCCGCCATGTTTGAACTGGGGAGCGCGGTTGCCATGGTGCCGGGCATTACCGGTGCCCTTCTGACGATAGATTTTCCGTCCGCCTCCGCGAACCTCTCCGCGGGTCAGGGCGCTCTGGGTGCCCTGCCGCTGCGCGGCCAGATAGGAACGAACCATCAGATGCATTGCCGCTTCGTTGATGGGCGCCGCGAA
>CADBLV010000135.1 GCA_902795555.1 uncultured Eubacteriales bacterium
CCATCTACAACGGCCTGGGCTATGCCATCGCCGCCAACACTGCCAACCCCGAAGTGGCCAAGGACTTCGTGAAGTTCTGCGGCACCGAGGAAGCCAACAAGCTGCAGGCCGAAAAGAAGGCTGCCATCCCCGCCTATGCCGGCACTGAGCACTACTTCACCGACAACTTCACCACCATCAACATCGGCTGCTATCCGGAAATGATCGCCTACGGCGTCCAGTATCCCTTCTCCCCCAACAAGAGCCTGTGGGAGAGCCAGGAAGAAGAGCTGATGAACGAAGTGTATGCCGGCAACAAGACCGTTGTGGAAGCCTGCACCGAGCTGCATGCCATCATCACGGAGATTGAAGGAACCTGATCCCGTCATTCTCAAAGCCTTGAATCGGCTTTGAAAAACACATGAATTCAGGCACCCATGCCGCGGCAGTTTTCTGCCGCGGCATGCGGTGTATTCCCAAGAAAGGGGGAAACCCAAGGTGACCGTTTCAGCAAAACCCGCCGCGCCGCGGCTGGGCCGCCGGGAACGTTATGACCCCAAGGTTGTCATTGCCGCGATGATCCTGATCGCTCCGACGATCATCGGCCTGTGCGTCCTGAATATTTATCCCTTCTTCGACACGATCCGCCGCAGTCTCTATAAAACCCAGGGACTGGGGCCGGAGGTCTATGTGGGCCTGAAGAACTTTGAAAATCTCTTCAAGGACGACATGATCGGCCGGGCCACGATCAACACGCTGGTTTACATGCTGCTGACCGTGCCTGTCGGAGTGATGCTGAGCCTGATTTTCGCCTCCCTGCTGAACAGCAAGATTCGGGGGCGGGATATCTATCGCGGCATTTATTTCCTGCCCATGGTGGTTGCCCCCGCGGCAGTGGCCATGGTCTGGCGCTGGATTTTCAACGCGGAGAACGGAATTCTGAATCTGACGCTGAAAGCCCTCGGCATTCAGGGCCCCAGCTGGCTGGCGGATCCGAACACAGCCCTGCTTTCCTGCGCGATCATCGGCATCTGGAGCGCCGTCGGATATGACCTGGTCATGATCCTGGCGGGGCTTCAGAGCATCTCCAAGAGTTATTATGAAGCCGCGGAGATCGACGGAGCCAGCGGTGTTCAGACTTTTTTCCACATCACGATTCCCATGGTTTCCCCGACGCTGTTCTTCGTGGTGCTGATGCGGGCGATGTCCAGCCTGAAGCAGTTCGACACGATTTATCTTCTGATCAACACCCGGAACCCGGCCTATAAATCCGCCACGGTGCTGATGACGCTGTTCTATCGGGAAGCCTTTGAGAAATTCAACAAGGGCTACGGATCCGCGATTGTGCTGTATACCTTCGTGATCATTGCGATCTTCACGGCCATCCAGTTCATCGCGGAGAAGAAGCTGGTTCATTACGATTAAGGAGGGAGCAACATGACGACAGCCGCAAACGCCGCGCCGAAACGGAAAATGAATTACCGTTCCCGCGGAAAACTGCTGATCCATATCATTCTGATCATCGGCTCGTTTATCATGATCTTCCCCTTTATCTGGATGATCCTGACGAGCTTTAAAAGCAACGGCGAATCCCTGCTGATTCCGCCGACCATTCTGCCTAATGTCTGGCTCACGGAGAACTATACGGAAGTGACGCGAACCCTTCCCTTCGGAAATCTGTATCTGAACACCCTGCTGCTGATGCTGCTGCGCATCGTCTGTGCGCTGGTATTCTCCAGCATGGCGGGGTTCGCCTTCGCGAAGCTGCGGTTTCCACTGAAGCGGTTCTTCTTCTTCCTGGTGCTGACCCAGATGATGCTGCCGAATCAGATTTTCATCATTCCGCAGTATTCGATGCTGGCGAGCATGGGCCAGTTGAACACGATTTTCGCCCTGCTGTTCCCGGGTCTGGTGAGCGCCTTCGGCACGTTCTTCCTACGGCAGTTCTATATGAGCCTGCCGAATGTGCTGTCGGAAGCCGCCGTGCTGGATGGATGTAACACCTTCCAGATCTTCTTCCGGATCATGCTGCCCCTGACGAAAACAGCGATGATGGCCCTGGCCGTGTTCACCGCCGTCTTCGCCTACAGCGACATGATGTGGCCGCTGATCTGCAACAGCAACATCAACATGATGACCCTGAGCGCCGGCATTTCTTCCATGCAGGGACAGTTCACCACCCGTTATCCGATTCTGATGGCCGGATCGACGCTGGCGATGATCCCGATGCTGGTGCTGTATCTGATTTTCCAGCGGCAGTTCATCGAAGGCATCGCCCTGACGGGAACCAAGGGCTGAGCCATCGGCAATCAGTTTTTTACACAAAACCATCATCCGGACCTGCCCGGTCGGCAGGCCCGGTTTTCTGTAAAAGGGGAGGAAACCACACATGAAATGTCTCAGTCAGTTCTGCTTCGGGGATATGATTCTTCAGTACAATCTGGATGAACAGAATCGGGTCAGCATGGCGCTGATTCCCGCCGGGACGGAAGATCGAATCCTTTCAGGAAATATCCATCCCGAGCCGCTCGTTCAGATCCATGCCCGGGGAGATTCCCTCCCGAACGGATACGGAAACGGGGATACCCTGGCCTGCACGAAGGCTTCCGACGCGCTGACCTTCGTGTCCCAATCCCGCGAGGGCGACACCGTCCTGACGACCGTCGGAGACGGAAACGGACGCACCGTGCTTCACCGGGTCTCCTGGGAGCCGGGGCTGCAGGCGCTCAGGGTTTCCTGTGTTTTCCGAAACACCGGAGAAAAGCCTGTCGTTCTGAACCTCCTTTCCAGCGTCAATCTTTCCGGAATCACTCCTTTCACGCCCGGCGACGCCGCGAACGCTCTTTTCCTCCATCGGGTCCGCAGCATGTGGAGCGCGGAAGGCCGCCTTCAGAGCGAAAGCATCGAGGCCGCCATGCTGGAACGATCCTGGACGGGTCACGCACTGCGGCTTTGTAAATTCGGCCAGTGCGGCTCCATGCCGGTGCGGGGTTATTTCCCCTTCGCCGCCCTGGAGGACCGGCGCGCGGGCGTCACCTGGGCCATGCAGCTGGCCTGCCCCTCCTCCTGGCAGATGGAAATCCGCCGGAAGGACGACGGCCTGAACATGATGGCTTCCCTGGCCGATGAGGATTTCGGTCACTGGGCGAAAACCGTCCGTCCCGGTGAATCCTTTGAAACCCCCGAGGCATACGTGACCGTCGGAAAAGGCGGCGTCGATGAGGTGTCCCAGCGGCTCCTGACGGTGCATCGGCGGAATATGCCCCATCCGGAGGCTCCCCTGCCGGTGATGTTCAATGAATATTGCACAACCTGGGGAAATCCGACCCATGAAAACCTGAAAAAAATCGCGGCCTGTCTGGATGGGCTCGGCATGGAATATCTGGTGATCGACGCCGGATGGTATCGGCAACCCGGACAGGGCTGGTCCGACTGCGGCGGAGACTGGATTCCCGAAGAAAAGGAGATGTTCCCTCAGGGTCTGAAAGCCACAGCGGACATGATCCGGTCCCACGGCATGAAGCCGGGGCTCTGGTTTGAGCCGGAAACCTGCGCGAAGGATTCGGACCTGTTCCGCCGGGAAGACCTGCTGCTCACCCGGGATGGCGCCGTCATCGACACGGACAACCGGCGCTTTCTGGACCTTCGGAAGGAAGAAGCCCATGCTTTTCTGGAGGAACGGGTCATCGGGCTGCTGAAGGCCTGCGGCTTTGCCTACATCAAGGTGGATTACAACGACTGCATCGGCATGGGCTGCGATGATCCCGACAGCCTCGGCGAAGGCCTGCGGCAGAACATGCTGGGAACGCTCCGGTTCTTCCGCCGCCTGCGGGAAGCCGTTCCGGGGCTGGTGATTGAAAACTGTTCCTCCGGCGGCCATCGGCTGGAGCCTGCCATGATGAGCGTCTCAGACATGGCTTCCTTCTCCGATGCCCATGAATGCGCGGAAATCCCGATCATCGCCGCCGCGCTGCATCGGGTCATCCTCCCCGCTCAGAGCCAGATCTGGGCCGTCCTGCAGGCCGGAGACAGCCTGCGGCGCATCACCTATTCCCTCGCCAACACCTTCCTGGGCGTGATGTGCCTCAGCGGCGATGTGATTCATCTCTCTGATGCCCAGTGGATGAAAGTGAAGGAAGGCATCGACTGCTATCGTCAGGTCCGGCATATCATCCGGGACGGGGTCTCCGCGTTTTACGGAGACACGTCCGAAAGCTGGCGCCATCCGCTGGGATGGCAGATGGTGATCCGCACCGCGGGCAGCGAGACCCTGGCCGTGATTCACACCTTCGGCGGAGCCTTCCCGGATTGGATATCCCTCCACGTCCGGGCGTCAAAAATCCTCCGGGTGTTCTGCTCGGAGGAGAATGAGGTCACGCTGAAGAAAGGCGTGCTGACAGTGCAGCTGAAAGAACCCTTTGAAGGAATCATTGTTCATCTGGCCGACTAATCCGGCCCGAAACGCGTTCCGCAAGCTTCGGTTCAAAAACGCTGATTCGAAAGCTCCGGCCCGAAAGCCGGAGCTGTTCTGTTCTATTCGAACTGTGCGGCGTAAAGCTGATAATAAGCTCCTTTTCGGGCCATCAGGTCCTGATGGGTTCCCCGCTCCACGATGTCTCCGTCCTGAAGCACCAGAATCTGGTCCGCGTTTTCAATCGTGGACAGGCGGTGGGCAATCACGAAGCAGGTCTTCTCCCGCATCAGTTCCCGCATGGCTTTCTGAATCTCCCTTTCCGTGGCCGTGTCCACGTTCGAGGTGGCTTCGTCCAGAATCAGCATCGGCGCTTCATACAGCATGGCCCGGGCAATGGTCAGCAGCTGCTTCTGTCCCTTGGAAATATTTCCGCCGTCCTCGCTGATCACGGTGTCATATCCCTGGGGCAGGCGCATGATGAAGGGATGAATCCGGGCCGCTTTAGCCGCGGCGACCACCTCTTCCATCGTGGCGTCTTCCTTTCCGTAGGCAATGTTTTCGAAAATCGTCCCCTGGAAAACCCAGGTATCCTGCAGCACCATGGCATAGGCGCCCCGCACGCTGCGGCGGGTGGCTGTCTGAATATCCTGCCCGTCGATGCGAATCACGCCGCTGTCCGGATCGTAAAAGCGCATCAGGAGGTTGATGATCGAACTTTTCCCCGATCCTGTCAGGCCGACGATGGCGGTCATCTTTCCCGCCGGCGCCTCCAGGCTCAGGTCGTGCAGCACCGTTTTCTCCGGATCATATCCGAAGGAGACATGCGAAACGGAAACCTCTCCCCGGATCCCGGAAAGCACCTTCGCGTTCGGAACATCCGGGCTTTCTTCTTCCTGGTCCAGCAGGGCAAACACCCGCTCCGACGCCGCCAGCGCGGAAAACAGCTCGTTGAACACCTCCGCCACGGCGTTGATCGGCCCGGCAAACTTCCTGCTGTACAGGATGAAGGAAGAAATCCGCCCCAGGTCGATCCATCCCCTCAGAAACAGCACCCCGCCCAGCAGCGCGATCAGGCTGAGGCCCAGGTTGTTGATCGCCGTCATGGTGGGCCCCAGGGTCACGCCGTAATGTTCCGCGTCGGAAAAGGCGTCGGCCGCGTTCTGATTAATCTCCTCAAAGCGCTCGTCCACGCGGTCCTCATAGGCATAGGCCTGAATCGTTTTCTGGCCGGAGAGCATCTCTTCCACAAAGCCGTTCATCGCGCCGTAGCATTTCGACCGTTTGGCATATCTCGGCTGCGTTTTTTTGCGCATATGCACCGTGTAGGCCACGGAAACCGGCACGGTCACCAGCGTCAGCGCGGACAGGGGCAGCGAAATCACGCTCATCATCACCAGCGAACCGATGACGCTCACAAAGCTGGAGATGATCTGCACAATGTCGGTCGCCATGCTGGTGGAAATCACGTCGATGTCATAGCTGACCCTGCTGATGATGTCCCCCGCCTGGTGGATGTCGAAATAGCCGACCGGCAGCCGCATCAGCTTGTCAAACACATCCTGGCGCATCTTTCGGGCCACCCGCTTGCTCACCACGGTCATCATCAGGCCGATCACGAAGCCCAGCAGCGCCGACCCCACATAGCACAGCAGCATCAGGAGGGCGTCGTGGCGCACCGCGTCGAAGTTCACCTTTCCCGGGCCGGCCGCGGCTTCCCGAATCGCCGATCCCGCCAGGCTGGGACCCCACAGCCCCAGCAGGTTGCTGACCAGGCTCAGCAGGAGGATACCCACGATGACGAATTTCCAGGGCCCCAGATAGGCCAGCATCCGCAGAAGGGTTCCCCGGGTGTCCTTCGGCTTTTTCATCACGGTATCACGGGCCATCCGGGTCACCCCCTTCCCGGGAGCCTTCGGCTCGCGCACTGCATGCGTCAGCGTTTTCAGCTTCGAGGTCTTCGACCCGGGGCTTCCGCCCGTTCTCCGCTGAAAACTGTCCACCGGACAGTTTTCCGGGCGCTTCGAACCCTAACTGAATTCTGCAGATTTCCCGGTATTCCGGGCAGGAGGCCATCAGTTCCTCATGGGTTCCCCGGCCGATCATCTCCCCTTCATGCAGAACGATGATTTCATCCATGCTCATCAGGGAAGAAACCCGCTGAGCGATCGCCAAGGTAGTCGTCCCCTGGAAATGTTCCCGAATCGCCCTGCGAAGCTCCGCGTCCGTCCGGTAATCCAGGGCCGAGGAAGCATCATCCAGAATCAGGATCTCCG
>CADBLV010000136.1 GCA_902795555.1 uncultured Eubacteriales bacterium
TCATCTCCGTCGCTGAAATGGGACATAAAGCGCATGTCAAACTTAATCAGGTCGAAATGGATATTCTGCAGCACGTCCAGAGAGGAATATCCGCTGCCGAAATCGTCCATCCAGACCGGGAAACCCAGGGCCTGGAAGCGTTCAATCTGCTGCTTCATGAACTCAAAATCACTGCCGACCACGCTCTCTGTGATTTCGATGGAAAGCATGGAGCGGTCGATTCCCGCGCTGTCCACCCGGCGCCGGATTTCTTCCACGATGTCGCAGCTGTCAAAATCGATCCGGGAGAGGTTCACCGACTGCGGAACCACATACATCCCGGCTTCCGCCTGCCGTTTCAACTTCAGAAGCACCTGATCCACCACATGGAGATCCAGCTTATAGATGAGCCGGGATTCCTCGAGGGCGGGGATGAATTCCGCGGGGGAGAGGAAGCCCAGGGACGGATCGATCCAGCGGCTGAGGGCTTCCTCGTCGCAAACCTTGCCGTCCGCGGCCCGGATGATCGCCTGATAATACACCTGGATCCAGCCCTCCGAAAGGGCCCTGTCCAGATTGTTCATGATGTAGCGGTAATTCTCCTCCCGCCTGAGCATCTCCCGGTCATACACGCAGAGGCCGGAGGTGGTGCTGCCCCGGCGTCGATCCATGGCAAAGCGCGCCCGGTCGCAGGCCACGCTGGCACTGACCTCCTCCAGACGGTCCGGATAGACGCCGACGCTGACAGGAAGGCTGTGGCCACCGTTCAGCTTTTCACATTCGGCGAAAACCGCCCGGATCTTCTCCTCTGCATCCTTTTCCTCCGCAATGGCCGCGAAGTGATCCTCGCTGAAGCGGCACAGATGCTGTCGCTCAAAATGTGCTACCAGAATTCCCGCGAAATCGCGAAGCAGTCTGTCCCCCGCCTCAAACCCATATTGATGGTTGAAATGCTTCATGCCGAGCAGGTTGAAGTAAAGCATGGCGGGGATGCCGCCGGCCTGCCGGATCTGAAGCCTCTTCTCTTCCGCCGCACGGAAGAAGGCGCGCATATTGGGCAGATCTGTCAGCGGATCCGTGTCGATCCGGTAATTCAGATCGTCGATATAGCGTTTCTGCTGATCCCGCATCTGCTTGAAAGACGCTGTGAGGGCGCCGATTTCGTCCCGGCCCGAATAATCCAGCTCCGCGTCAAAATCGCCGGCGGCCAGACGGGTGGAGGCCGCGGTGAGCCTTCCGAGCGGGCGGATCATCAGGCGCATGGCCAGCATCAGCAGGACGGCGCAGATAATCACCGCCACACAGGTCACGACCAGGATAATCCGTGAGAGACGGATGGCTGAGGCGTTGATTTCCCGCGTGGGAGCGGTGACAACGAGCTTCATGCCGTTTTGCAGGGTCGCGAAGGCCAGCTGACGTTCTTCACCGTCCGCCGTATAGACAAATAGATGATCTCCGCTGGATTCATTCTGACGAAGGGCATCATGCAGGCCGGCCGTTGATACATCCTCCGGATGGCTGCCGTAGGGCAGCTGGGGGTGCCAGAGCACGCTTCCGTCCTCGTCCGTCAGAAAGGCAAACCCGGTATCGTATACCTGGATGGACCGCACCTGATCCACCAGGGTTTCAAAGGGAATATCCATGCCAAGGACCCCAATGAGCTTGCCGGCTTTATAGATCGGCACCAGATAGGAACAGGTACGCAATTCTCCCAGAAAATGCGCACTGTAAGGACCCACCCAGGACGGTCTTCCCCGCTGAAGGGTCAGAAAATACCAGGCAGTATGTTCGGCATCCGCGCTGTCCAACAGGCTGACATCAACGGGCGGCTGTTTTTCAAAACCGGTTTTACCCACCCGGGAATAGAAAAAGCCCAGTTCTTCACGGCTGATGTCGGGCTCAACAAAATAATAATAGGTGACGACCCCCTGGGTATGGGTAGCGACAGAAGCGAATGCCTCCTGAATCCGCCCGAAATAGAGGCTCAGATAAGCATCCATGGCTTCGGTCTGTTCTGCGGTTCTCGCGGAAGGATCGGCGCCGGTCCCAGCCACGCCGTTTTCCACCAAGGCTACGCTGTCCAGCGAGTCCGCGGCCAGATTTGCCGCCATTTCCACGGACTGTTCCAGGCTTTGCAGATATTTTTCAATCGACTTTTGCGCGTTCCGGGAAATCAGATTCATGGTTTCCACAGTCCGCTTTTCTGTTACGGACTGAAAATTGAAATAGCATACCGCCATCAGGGTCAGCATGCTGAGAAGGATTGCGGCGATGGCGATCGCCGTGATCCTGACACGGATCGAATGCATCAGCCGTTCCTCCTTTCTACCTGTCGGATCGGATGGAGATCCGGCTGTAACAGGTCTTGACAGAACCGTTCCAGATCGCAGAGATCCCCTCTACCCGTTTGGAAATGACATAATCACGCAGTCTGGAGAAGAGAGGAATCCAGGCTGCATCCTCCCCGACGATCAGCTGTTCCAGATCCTGATATTCCTTCAGCCGTTCCTCCGTGTCCCGGATGACCCGGGCAGCGCGTACACGGGCCATGGCATCCTCATTTTCATAGCAGAGACTGCGGAAAGCAGCATTCCCCCGATTTCCGAAAAAGGTGTAGACGAAATTGTCCGGATCGTTATAATCTGCGGTCCAGGTTGCCGAATAACAGGACAGGGAACCACTCTTTCTCAAACGCATAAACTCCTCATCCGGAAGGACTTCCACCGTCACCCGGACGCCGATTTTTTCCCACATGGAAGCGATCAGTCGGGCGAGACTCATTTCTGCCACGGGAGAAATCGCATTCACGCTCAGCGTGAGATCAAAACCATTCGGAAGGCCTGCCTGGGAAAGCAGCTCCTTTGCCTGATCCGGATCAAAGGGAATTTCGGGCAGCGTCGGATTGTAACCGTAGAGGCCGCGGGGATAGATTCCATGCACGAGGATTCCCCTTCCGCTGTATACCGCGTCTAACAGAAGCTGCCGGTTCAACCCCAGCTGAAGCGCCTTCCGGACCCGGACGTCTCCCAAGGGGGCCACAGACTCGTTCAGGGCGATATAGGTGGTGGCAATGCGCTGAACCCTGAAACGCCGCTCCTGATAGATGTCCCCGTGAATGAAATACTCTGCGGCGGAGCCGACTTCGTCCAGATCCAGCACATCCAAGCCGTCCTGCTCGAAGAGCATGCGAATCTCCTCCGGCTCAGTCATAAATCGCAAATCCAACCCCGCGTTTTTCGGCAGGCCTTCAAAGCAATTCGGATTGGCGGAAAGGATCATTCCTTCTCCGGCGGTCCATTCCCGGAGAATGTACGACCCCGTTCCCACGGTCCAGGCGGGTTCTTGTCCAAAACGATCGCCTGCTTCCTCCGTGGTTTCCTTATCCAGGATCGAAGCGCCTGGCATGGACAGGCAGGCCAAGAAGGCCTCGAAGGGCTCGGTTAGTGTGATGCTGAAGCTTTGATCGTTCAGCACGCGGAAGCCCTCCAGCGTTTCCGCCTTTCCGCTTTCCAGCAGATCCGCGCCGACGATATTATCCGCGATATCCTGATTGCAGGAATCCGGATGGGTCAGAAGACGCTCGAAGGTGTATCGCACATCCTCGGCCGTCAGGGGGGAGCCGTTGCTGAAAGCCACATCTTCCCGAAGACGGAATGTGTATACCAGGCCGTCCTTCGAAACCTCCCAGGATTCTGCCAGGGAGGGCCTGATCACCACGTTTCCGTCCCCGTCGCTTTCCATTTCCACCAGGCGGTTAAACACGTTGGTGGCGATCGTATAATGGATCGTTGTGCACTGGAAATCCACAGTGTCCGGTTCATCTTCCACGGCCACCAGATAGCCGGATCGATCCCCGGAAGGCAGGGCTTCCCGGGAGGAGGAGGATGAAGACGAAGGAGAGGCGCAGGAAGAAAGAACTGTCAGCAATGAGGCCGACAGCAGAAGCAGGATGATCCTGAGCATCCGCCTTCTTCGCATGTTCGTCTCCTTCGGGACTGTCGGGTTTGAGAACTGTGTCCGGTTTTCCGAATTACATCTTGTTGCTGCCCGTTTGTCTGTCATGTGACTGATCACAGCCTGATTATACTATATCCGCTTTCCTTCCGTCAATAAGGAACCTTCGCGGAATGACGGAACGAAAAAGGACGGTTCCGTTTCTCCGGAACCGCCCCGAAAAGCGTGTATGAAACGACGGTTATCCCAGAATGACTGTCACCTGATGGGTTCCTTCGCCGAAGGCGGGCACCACATTTCCTTCGATTTCCCTGCCGTCCACGGTCACTTTTTTCACGCCGCGGCAGACATGGGAGGGATTCTGAATCTCAATGTCATAGACGGCGCCCCGGAACCGGCGGCTCACTTTGTAACCATCCCAGGAATGGGGGATGCACGGATCGATCTTCAGACCGTCCCAGTCCGGCTTGATGCCGAGAATGTAATTGCTGATCACATAGAAATTCCACGCGGCCGTCCCCGTCAGCCAGCTGTTCTTGGCCTGGCCGAAATGCTTCGCGTCTTTCCCGGCGATCATCTGACTGTAGACATAGGGCTCCATCTTGTGCAGGTCGGAGATTTCCTCCCGCCAGGCCGGCGCGATGCGGCTGTAGAGATCAAAGGCCCGGTCGCCGTGACCCACCACCGTTTCCGCGGCGATGATCCAGGGGTTGTTATGGCAGAAGATTCCCGCGTTTTCCTTGTATCCGCCCGGATAGCTGCTCACTTCGCCCAGCTCCAGATGATATTCCTTATAAGCCGGCTGGAGAAGAACGATGCCGTGCTCGGTTTCCAGAATGCTGTGCACGCTCTCCAGCGCCTTTTCTGCCATGCCGTTGTTCAGACCCACGCCAGCCATGACGCAATAGCCCTGAGACTCGATGTAGATCTTGCCGTCTTCACATTCTTTGCTGCCCACCTTGTGTCCCATGGCGTCATAGGCGCGGACGAACCATTCGCCGTCCCAGCCGTCCTTTTCGATGGCCGCGGTCATGGCGTCGATTTCCTGCCGGAAGGCATCGGCCTTTTCAAACCGGCCGAGCCGGCGCTCCAGGGCGATCAGCTCCGGCCCGATGGAAACGAACATGCCGGCGATCAGCACGCTCTCCGCCACCCGTTCATCGGGCGCTTCGGGATTGGAGAAGGTCTGGAAGCTCTCGTCCGGAGTATCGCTGTAGCAGTTCAGATTCAGACAGTCGTTCCAGTCCGCGCGGCCGATGAGCGGCTGGCCGTGCGGTCCGCGGTTGTTGACCACGTGCATAAAGCTGGCTTCCAGATGCTCCAGCAGGGTCCCGCAATCCTCCGGATTACAGTCATAGGGCGTGGAGGCGTCCAGAATGCCGAAATCCCCGGTTTCTTTGATATAAGCCGCGGTCCCGGCGATCAGCCAG
The DNA here is from genome assembly GCA_902795555.1 of uncultured Eubacteriales bacterium. The sequence goes on from CADBLV010000136.1 coordinate 5,364, forward strand.
AGCGGATCATCATTGAATCCGCCGCCGATGTCGTTATTTCCCTTCTTGGTGAGTGGCTGATACTGATGATAGCATCCGCCGTCGCGGAACTGGGTGGCCGCAATGTCGAGAATTCGCTCTCGGGCCCGCTCCGGAATCTGGTGAACAAA
>CADBLV010000137.1 GCA_902795555.1 uncultured Eubacteriales bacterium
GGAGCTGCTGGAGACCCTGGACAGAGTCACCCCCTGCCCGGAGGGCGTGGACTATGTGCCGGAGCAGCCGGAGCTGCAGGCCCTGCCCATTGAAAAGGAACTGAGGAACCGCGCCTATGGCGGCATGCCGATTCAGATCGGCTGGTGCAACGGGCACAACACAAAGATGAACTGTCTGGAGTATCACCGGGACAGCGAGCTGAACGTGGGCGTGCAGGATTTCATCCTCCTGTTGGCCAAGCGGGAAGATCTGGTGGATGGCATCCTGGATGCAGATAAAGTCGTCGCGTATTTCTGCCCCGCCGGAACGATGGTGGAGGTATATGCGACCACCCTGCACTATGCGCCCTGCAGCGCGAAGAAAGGTCAGGGCTTCAAAGTGGTCATCGTGCTCCCCAGGGGGACGAATCTGGCAAAGCCCGAAATCGAGGCAAAGAACGCCGAAGACGAGCTCCTGTGGGCTGCCAACAAGTGGCTCCTGGCCCATGCGGATTCCGCCGAGGCCGCCCAGGGAGCCAAGGTGGTCATTCGGGGAGCGAACCCGGATATCGCCGGTCTGATCTGATCAAATCGAAAATCGGAAATAAGTGCGGGAGGGGTGTTGTGCCCCTCCCGTTTCCGTCATTTTTCGGCTGCTTTTCCGTGTGAAGATTTTGTGCTATAATGTAATTTGTGTGATTATGTCACGGGAGGGGTTTGTGATGGAACGGCTGATTCTGGCTTCCGGTTCTCCCCGGCGGCGCGAGCTGCTGGAGAGCGTAGGCATTCCGTATGAGGTCCTGGTTTCCGAAGCGGATGAATCCTGCTCCCTTCCCCCGGAGAAGGCTGTAATCGAGCTTTCCCGCCGGAAGGCCGAAGCGGTGGCCGTCTCCCGTCCTGGCCGATTCGTGCTGGCTGCGGACACGCTGGTGGCCGTCGACGGCCGCCCCCTGGGCAAGCCCGCCTCTCCTGAGGATGCGGAAAAGATGCTGCGAATGCTCTCCGGCCGTTCCCACTGGGTGCACACCGGGGTCACCGTTGTCTCTCCCTCCGGTCGTTTTCTGTCCGGAGCGGATCATTCCGAGGTGTTTTTCTGCGAAATCCCGGAGAAGGAACTCGCGGCCTACGCCCGTTCCGGCGAGCCCATGGATAAGGCGGGAGCCTATGCCATCCAGGGAAAAGCTTCCCTCTGGATCGAGCGGATCATCGGATCCCCTTCCTCGGTAATCGGCCTTCCGATGCATCTGGTGCGGGATCTTCTGCTGGAGGCCGGCTGGGTCTTTTAAAGCATATTTTGTTCGCGATCCGCGTAAACGGGAGCGATGGCAACCCAGCCGGCTGAAAGGGATATTTTGACAGGCATATTTTGAATTCCACAGTTAAGGAGATTGGTGCATGGCGTTCATGGCTCCCGATATCGGGATTGATTTGGGCACGGAGAATACCAGCGTATACGTCCGCGGCCGGGGGATTGTGATTTCCGAGCCGACCCTGGTCGTGCTGGACCGGGAGAACCGGCGCACGGTGCGTGCGGTCGGCGATGAAGCCAGCTTTCTGTATGGGCGCTCCCCGGATCGGCTGATCTCCGTTTCCCCGATCCGCAGCGGTCAGGTGGCAGACTTTGACATGACCGAGCTGATGCTCAGATACTTCATCCGGAAGGCCATCGGCATCTCTTATTTAGGAAAGCCCCGGATGGTTCTGTCCATCCCCTGCAATCTCGACGATGTTAATCGCAAAGCCCTGACCGAAGCTGCCCGTTTCGCCGGAGCCAAACATGTCATCCTGATCGAGAAGCCCTTCGCCTCCGGCATCGGGACAGGCCTGCCTGTCTACGATCCCATCGGCAATCTGGTCATCGATATCGGCGCCGGGACGACCGATGTGGCGGTAATTTCCCTCGGAGGAATCGTGGTTTCCCAGAGCATTCAGGTTGGCGGGCACAAGTTTGATGAAGCGATCACGGACTATCTCCGCCGGGAATGCAGCATTCTGATCGGGAAGCAAACCGCCGAGAGCATCAAAAAAGATCTGGCGACGGCCCTCCCGCTGGAGGAATCCCGGTCCATCCTGGTGCGGGGAATCAATCAGCTGAACACCTCCGCGGGCACGGTGCGGTTTTCCTCGGCCCAGGCTTATCAGGCGGTGCGCAACCCCTGTGAGGCCATTGTGAAGGCGATCCGGTGGGTGCTGGAGCGCACGCCTCCGGAGCTTTCCGCGGATATCATGCGGGGCGGCATTCATCTGACCGGAGACGGTTCGCGCCTGTTCGCCCTGGACCGGTATATTTCCGAGACGCTGGGAATTCCGGTGCTTCTGGCGCGTGATCCCGGAGATTGCACCATTCTGGGAATCGGTTATCTGACGGAAAACATTCAGCTGGTAACAACGCCCGCTCAGAAGGGTGAAAAGTAAAAATTCGCGGAACATCAGGCAGTTTAAAGGAAAGGAGGTGAGCTGGGACGCATGGCACGATTCAGAATATCCAGGAAAAAGGCGGAAGACGACCGGCCTGTAGTGTCGGACGATTTCATCTATAATGTGCCCGGAGAGCCCGACGTCCCCGCTGCCTCCGAAACGCCGGAGGAAGCGCTGCGAAAGCTCCGCCACACGGATGACGGGGACAGAGAGAAAGACAGCGGAAAAGAAAAGGAGGATGGCAAAGAGGAAGATCAGGAAGACGGAAAGGAGCCGAAAGCGGCGCCTTCCAAGGTCTATTCTTCCGGCATCATGCTGGATGAAAATCTCCAGCCTGTCCTCCCGGAAGGCGGAAAGCGCAGGCGCTTATTCCATCTCAGCCGGGGAGTCCGCATTTTCGTGATCACTGGAATTACCCTCTTTCTGCTTTTCTTTGTCGGCTCCTATCTGATGCATCGGATTCTTCCGAATGTCAGTATCTTCGGTGTTCCCGAAAACGCGATCAGCTCGGTGGTTACGCCCGTACAGTCCTTCTTTTCCGGCCTCACGGAAACCTTTTTCGGCTATCTGCGCTCCTGGAAGCTGCGGGCCAATATTGAAAACGAGTATAACGCCCTCCGGGCGGAAAACGAGCAGCTGGTCTATCAGGCCATGCTGGCGCAGGAATTGCAGCACACCCTGTCCCAGTATGAAGACCTGTCCGACGAAATTGCCGCTAACGCGGCCATGCGGCCCATCGTGTGCACGGTCATCGGGAAGAGCGACTCAAACTATTTTTCAACCCTGACCATCAACAAGGGCCTCAGCGACGGGATTGAGGATTACATGGCTGTCACCATCGGCGGCGCCCTGGTGGGATATACGGAAAACACCCAGGCGCACAAGGCCACCGTCCGAACCATCATTGATTCAGACGCCTCCATTGCCGCGCTGATTCAGTCCTCCCGGGATCAGGGAACCGTCCGGGGCACCCTGGGCATCGACGGCACGGCCCTGTGCCGCATGTACTATCTGCCGGATGACAACCTGCCCAGGCCGGGCGATCTGGTGGTCACCTCCGGGGTCGGTATGTCCTTCCCCAAGGGAATTCCGATCGGTGTCGTCCGGGAAAGCACCCGTGGCATGGACTCCAACAAGCAGTATATCGTGCTGGAACCTCAGGCGGATTTTCAGCATCTGGAATATGTCATCGTCCTGCGCTATAAGCCGGAGGCCATCGCCGTGGAAGGCCGGGAGAACGGCCGCACCAGCGTGGAGTTCGTGCCTCTGGAAAGCGCCCGTCCGTCCCCGGTGATTCCGGAAATCGCCGCCAACCTGATGGAGGATTATAACACCGCGACTCCGAGTGCGGAGGAAGCAACCCCATCCCCGACGCCGGAGCCCACGGAAACGCCGACGCCTTCCCCGACGCCGACGCCCACCCCGGCGCCGACGCCGGACACAACGCCCCTGGAATATCAGGTGGTGAATCTTTCCCGCGATCCCACGCCGACGCCGTCTCCGACCCCGGCCCCGACGCCAACGCCCTATCTGACGCCGGATCCCGAGGGAATGACCTTTGAGGAGGATGATGGCTGATGAGTGAGGGAAGCGTCCAGACGGTAGGACCGGTCCGGAAATACGCGGTCTGGCTGGGCATCGCGGTCCTCGGATATCTCTCCCAGGTCTGCCTCATGCCCTATCTGGTCATTTTCGGCGTAACGCCGAATCTGCTCTTTGCCCTGGTGGGCGTGGTCACAGTGGCTTACGGCAAGCTGCGGGCCTTCTGGCTGGGGATGATTTACGGATTGCTGATGGAAATCATGTGCCCCTCCGTGCCCATGCTGAATCTGGCAATCTACACCCTGGCTCCCCTGTTCTGTTCCTTCGCCTTCGCGGATAAGCCGCTGAAAACCCTGGAATATGAGCGGGCCACCAACAATCGCCGCCGGGAAATGCCCCCGTGGCTGCGCACGGTGCTCTGTGCCGTGGTCAACACCCTGGTGTACGAAGCCATCCATGTCACCTATATCTATCTGAACGGGTTCCCGCTGATGATCTCTCATTTTCTCCGGGCCCTGCTGGATCTGCTGCTCACCGGATTGCTGACCGCGCTGGTGATGCTTCCCCTGCGCCGGGCCATCTTCGGGCCCAGAAGCCGAATGCAAACGCTGCGTCCCGCGCCGGTGACGTTCACAAAGGCCTGAGCCGCGCCTGAGGCCGGTTCCGTGCTCCGGTTGCGCTAAATCATCATCCGACACGAAATGAGTGAGGAGAACCTGCGCTCAGAAAGGAGGAATGCCCATGGAAGAAAAGAAAAAAAGAAGCCCTGAATTCTGGCGATACGTGGCTTTTGTGTTCGTGCTGATCGGCCTGTTTGTCTGGCTGGTGTCGGGCCTGATCAGTCTCCAGCTGAACCAGTCCGAAGAAATGACGGAGAAAGCGGAAGGGACCCGCACCAAATCCATCGCCCTTCGGGGAAAGCGGGGAAACATCACCTCCGCGGACTCGGTGGTGCTTGCGGAAGATGAGCTCATCTATAATGTGACCTTCCAGAAGGATGCCTCCGCCAATTCAAAATCGCTTTATCAGGCCTACACGGCCTCCATCCTGGATACGATCGGAATCATTGAAAAAAACGGCGGATCCCTGGCCATTTCCTTTGTCATCGAGCGGGATCCGGAAACCGGGGACTGGCGTTTCAATTTCGGCAGCGGCGTTTCCGAAAGCGTTCTGGAAACCCGGGAGCGCCAGTGGCGATCCAACAACTATCTGACGAATCTCGTCCGTTACGGCACAGCCTCCCAGTGCATTGAGAAGCTGAAGGACCGCTATCAGATCACCGATGACATTTCCGAGGAACGAATGCTGCAGGTCATGGCAATCTATTCGGAAATGCAGATGAACATCTTCAATTCCCAGCCCATCATCATCGCCAAGGACGTGCGGTATGAAACGGTCATTGAAATCGAAACTCGTTCGATGATGCTGCCGGGAATGTCCATTGAAATCGGCACCAAGCGGGTCTATCCCCGGTCGAATCTGGCTTCCCAGATCATCGGATACACAGGCGCCATCCCCTCCCGGTCCATGTGGCTTTCCCTGGAGGCCAAGGGCTATTCCTATAATGACACCATCGGCCGGGACGGTATTGAATCCTCCATGGAGGACTGGCTCACACAGAATTCCTCCCTCCGCAAGGGAGAGCGGGTGGTGGAGCGGGATCAGATGAGCCGGATTGTCCGGGAGCTGTCCTACACAGCGCCCGTGGACGGCAACAACGTCAAGCTGACCCTGAACGCCGCCTATCAGCAGGTGGCTGAGCGATGCATCAAGGAAAACGTCACCTCCACCCGGGATCTTCAGGAAAAAACCCTGGCCTCCGCGTCCTGGGCGGAAGCCAACAAAAGCGATATTCATAATCGGGACTGGGTGAAATATCCCCTGGCCCTGGCGGAGCACGGCTGTCTGATCGTCCTGGACATGCAATGCCGGGTGCTGGCCTGCGCCAATTATCCGACTTACGATCTGAATGCCCTGGTGGCCGGCGGAAAGGATGCCATGGCCATCCTGGGCGATTCCCGGAATCTGCTCCTGAATTATGCCATTCATGCCCGCGGAACCCCCGGATCGATCTTCAAGATGGTCACAGGTATGGGCGCTCTGGCCAGCGGCGTTCTGGCCCCCACGGAGCGGATCTCCGATCAGGGATATTTCACCA
>CADBLV010000138.1 GCA_902795555.1 uncultured Eubacteriales bacterium
CTCAGGACACTCCGGATCCATATACCGGATAAAGGAAGGGTCTTTTCTTTTTTCTCCGTACAGGTTTCGGGAATAGACCAGCCCCACCCCGTCCCGGCGCGCGGTATAAAACAGACCGCTGAAGCAGGCCAGCGCGCGAACATGAAGGGAAGCGGCCGGAAGCCCGAAAGCCTCGCGCAGAGCCGGGGACCCCATGGCGGCAATGGCGTAGACAGATAAAAAGGTTCCTGCGCTTTCGGATATGACGATCACCCGATCCGGATCCCCTCCGTCTTCCCCGATTCTTTCGGAAACGAAGGAGAAGGCAGCGGATACGTCTCCGATTTCCTCAAACACGTTTGTTTCCGTTGCTCTCCGGTATTCCGGGGCAAAGACAAGAAAGCCCCGTTCGGCCAGGTTCTCGCAGAAGGTCCGCGACATCTTCCTGGTACCGACCACGAGGCCCCCGCCGTGGATCATCACAACAACAGGAAGGGGCCGAAGGCCCCGGCCTTTCGGCCGGAAAATGTCCACTTCCAGCGGAACGCCTTCTGCCCCTTGAAACGGTATATCCAAATATTCCAGAATACCATCAGGAATTCGGTGCCCTGTTTCAGAGCCGGTTTCCCATTCTCTGCACCTGCTATCCATTTTTCTGATGGCAAATTGAAGCACCGGATTCATACGTCGATCCTCTGATGATGAATCAGAATCACCTGATCAGTTCCCCTCCGTTTTTTCTTCCGGCTTCACTTCCGCTTTCGCGGCGGCCTTCGGAGCAGCCTTCGCGGGCTTCTTCGCAGCAGCCTTCGCGGGGGCCGCGGCTTTCGGGGCTTTCGGAGCCTTCGGAGCTCTCGGGGCTTTTGCGGGCTTTTCGGCGGGCTTTTCAGCCGGCTCTACGCTGGGTTCTTCGGCTTTTTCGTCCTTCGTTTCCGCTTCGTGTTCTTCAATGGTGTCTTCGACGTTCTGCACGGCGTCCATGACTACTTCTTTCGCCTTCTCCTGACGCTCGACCACGTAGTTGAACATATTGTCAGCCTGCTCCACGGCGTGCTCATTGGCCGTTTCCTGGAATTCCTTCACCTTTTCAATGGCTTCCTTGGGATTCGGCATGCCGGGCAGAGTCGGCGCGTTTTCGGGAATGGCGTCAGCAATGGTCTGCTCCATATCCAGGAACTGGGTGAAGAAAGTATTCCACTGCTCTTTCTGAGCTTTTCTGGCGGTCTTCTTCATATCCACATACTGGTCCCAGAGGGTCTCCATGCTGTCCTTGAATTCTTTCCACTGGCCCTTGCGTTCCTTTTTAGACCATCCCCAGCCGTACATCATCGGGAAGAAGTCCTCAGCTTTCGTCTTTTTGCCCATTTTCTTTTGCTCTCCTTTCAATTACATAGGGATAAGATTTATTGTTTGAATGCCAGCGCCTTGGCTGTCGCTGACAGTCAGACCCGATTCAGAGGTTCCCGTCAGTCATTGTCGTCGCTTTTTTTGCTTTTCTTCTTTCCGGGCCATCCCCAGGGCATGAACGGCAGGGGAGGCATGGGCGGCAGAAGCGGCAGGACGGGAGGAATGAACGGAACAGGCATCGGGGGCTCAAAAGCGCCCAATGCTTCAACCATGGACAGGAAGTTCTTGATCCAGTTCTTTGAATCGCCTGCTTTGCTGATTTTGTTCGGCATCGGCAGAGCGGGCAGTTCATCAACAGACATCTTCATCAGCTTCGGCCACATTTTGCTCATGCTTCTGGGGATGTTGTCCATGTCAAAGTCCGTGAGCTTGAGCACCAGGTCCCGGAGCCCCGGAATACGCATGATCCCGGCGAAACCGTCGCTTTTGATATCCGGAATGGCGGCAAAGATCTCGGACAGGATGTTGTACGGATCATTCTCCAGCTCTTCCGGCAGGCCGCCGCTGGTCGTGGCGGACTCACCCTCCGGAGCGGGCAGGAGAAGGATATCTTCGATCTGGTCGTTCAGCTTCACATGCTTGACATTGAAACGCTTTCCTTCCACCGTGCCGGAGGACAGCCTTTTTGTATCCACTTTTCCGCCGGAATTCCGGGGGATGCTGTCCACGAGAACGACCATGCTGGGCAGATTCGTGTCCGCCAGTTTTCCGTCTTTGATGAACACCTGGATCAGCGCCTTGCGCACAACGCCGGGGTCGCTTGCGCCGTTTGTTTCCACATAGAGAGTGGGGACGTTGTCGTGCAGAATCTTGTGAAACTCCGGCACAACGCCGCAGGCCGCGATGCCGGACTGGGCAGTCACCGCGTTCTCCACCAGACCCGCGTCAAAGCGTACGCCGGCATTATTGACGAAGAACTGATTGGACCGGCCGATGCAGGTCATGCTGCCGTCCTCGTTGACGCGCACCAGATCGTGGGTGTTGAAGTAATCTTCCCCGTCGACCTTCTCCAGCTCAAAGAAAACATTGTCGTCCAGACGGCCGGTGCTCATCGTGGGAGAGGAAATGTACAGCACGCCAGTGTGCTGACCGTCGGAAAGATCGTAAAACTTCTTTTCGTCTTCCGAGTAGATTTTAACCTTGAACCCCGGGAGCGGGTATCCGATGGCATCGTCGGTCCGATCCGACGGGGCGATAATGCAGGCCCCGCACAGCTCGGACAGGCCGTAGCCGTTGATGATCCGGGCGGAAGAACCGCAGGACCGCAGGTAATCATTGAACTGTTTTTTCGCTTCGGGAGAAACATATGTCCCCCCCATGAAAACGATCTTCACCCTGGACAGATCGATATCAGGCATGGTCTTGGTCCAGGTGTCCAGGAAGGCCAGGCTTGTAAAGAGGATGTTGATGCCGCAATTCTCGATGGCCTCCGCATAACGCGGGTTGGTGACGCCAAAGGGAATGCAGACCAGCTCCATGCCGAAAGCAAGGGAGGTGTGCAGCATATCCACCATGGCGTAGACCCAGGACATATTCATTCCCAGGAAACTGACCATTTTCTCCGGCGCGTTTTTTAAATCGGCATACAGCCCTTTCGCGTCCATGGCGGAGATTACAAAAGAGTTCAGCGCTTTGTCGGACATGGGAACCGGCTTATGGATGCCGCTGACCGTCCCGGTTGTATGCATGATGACGGAGCCATCCGAGGATTCGGGCCTTCCGTAGGCGATGGGCGTTGCTTCATATTCTTTCAGAAGATCTTCCATCACAAGGCCGCCGTCCAGCTCGCGGAACATGGACGTGTTCAGCTTGCGCACCATTTCCAGCGGGGGAATGGCATACTCTCCGCCCATGGGACTTTCCAGCACAATAATGTTCCGCAGGCCGAGAAGCTCCCGGTCGCGGAGAAGACGCTTCATGACCTTCGGGAAAGCATATACCTCGGAAATAACCAGATCGGTAATCTTCTCCCTTTCGATCATGCCACGGATCCGCTTTTCGTCATACAGGTCGAGAAAATAGATGAGTGAAACGGAAGCGCCGGTCATGTTCAGCGCGTAAAAAGCGAAAACCGTTTCAGTCTGCTGCACGCCGATCAGCCCCACGCGGGAATGATTTCTGTCAGTGATATTCAGCGCGGAAAAAACTTCGGCATATTTTTCCCAGAAACGGAACATCTGGCGGTAGGTATATTTCCGATATCCATCATGAATTGCAATTTTATCAAGACGTTCTGCACTGGTGGAATTCAATTCCCGGATAAAGGACCAGCATTTCTGATCCGCCAGTTCGCTGCCGTGACGGCGTCCCCGGATGATGGCCAGTTGCTCCTTTTCGGCTGATTTCATACGATACATCCTTTCCGATGGTTTTGTGAGACATATTTTGTTCGCGATCCGCGCAAGCGGGAGCGAGTACAAAGCAGTCATCAGAACAGAATGACAGAAGTGAACCTGCAATTCACAGAGGAGTGGCATCTTCCGCGTCACTCTATTACTTCGTATAAGATAACACTCCGGACCGTCATGTAACAAGAAGGGTTTCCAGAATGTCAAATCCAAATTTCAGAAACGGTTTGACATTCTGGAACATCCCCTTGACGGTAACACGGCGAAATCAAATAATATTATCCGTGTAGCGAATGCACTGTATACGACCATCTCCGCGTCCGGCAAATGCATCAAGCGACCGGAGCCCGCAGATCATGCCGTGTACAGTCTGTTCTTCAACATTCAGTCCATTTTCGGAGGAGGAAATCTCATGGCAAGTTTTACCACGATCGTGATTATGGGGGTGCTGATGATCCTCGGAGGGATCTCCCTGCTGGCTACGCCGATTCTGAACTTTATCGGCGCCGGCTATTTCATTATTATCCTGTTTTTCTTCTGGGGCATTTTCGGGATCATCCGGGGAATCAGTGAGAAAAGTTACGACAGGAAATTCTTCTTTTCCATCCTCAGTCTGATCCTGGGAATCATCGGCATTTCGGTTCCCGGCGTCGCGGAGATGAACAATTCCATCCTGCTTTACCTCGCGGGCGGCTGGTTCCTGGTTCACGGTGTGATGTCTTTCATTGACGCCATCGGAAGCAGGAAAGAAAGCCCGGATACCTTTACCTGGATCCTCGGCATTATCCTGGGCGTCATGGAGCTGATCATTGCTATTTACACCATCGCCCATCCGGCGCTTCTCGTCGTAAGCCTGGGTCTGCTCGTCGGCTTCTACTTTATTGAGTCCGGCATCAGCCTCATCGCCGAAGGAAAGGCTGAATGCAGCGGCGCCAATAACATGACGATCCTGCTCACGGCCATCGGCGTTCTGTCGATCATCGGCGGCATTTCCATGCTCGCCACTCCGCTGATGACCTATCTGGGCGCGGGTCCCTGCATCATCATGCTGTTCTTCATCAGCGGCGTCGTCGGCATCGTCCGGGCCATCATGGAAGGCCGTTATGACAAAGGATTCTTCCTCTCGCTTCTTGCTTTGATCCTGGGCATCATCGGCACTGTCGTTCCCGGCATGGCCGCGATGACCGATTCCATTCTGCTTTATCTTGCGGGCGGCTGGTTCCTGCTTCACGGCATCATGACCATCGTTGATGCTATCCGAAGCAGGAAGGAAGGCACCGATACCGGCACCTGGGTATTCTGTGTCGTGCTGGGCGTCATCGAAGTGATTCTCGCCATCTACTCCATCGCCCATCCCGCGGTGCTTGCCCTCAGCCTGGGCCTCCTCATTGGCTTCTACTTTATTGAGTCCGGCCTCGGCATGATTGTCGCCGGGTCCTGCGTTTCCGAAGTTGTAAGCACCGTGCGCGAACGGTAAAGCGTATGATCAGGCGGCAGCGGCAGAGCGACAGACTGCCGGCCCCTGACTGTATACGAAATCCACATTCAAACAGAAAGGGAGGTTCTTGTACATGAAAAAAGTTTTTGCCCTGGTGCTGGCGTTGGGTCTGGTGCTGGCCGCTCTTCCCGTTTTTGCGGAGACGGATTTCACCGGCCTCTGGCATATCGTGATGACAGATATGACCATCGGCACAGTCGAACTGAATGCTGACGGGACCTGCGCTGTCAGCACCACCGCCGGCGTTGAGGAAAAGAAAAACAGCGGCTCCTGGGCCGCGGACGGGAATGCGGTAACCCTGACCTTCGGAGAAGAGAAACTGTCTCTGACTTTCGACGGAACCGATCTGGTTTTAAGCGAAGCCGCTGCCGATCAGGACGCCGCATCCATCCTGAAGTTTTCCCGAAACGCCGGAACCGCCACGGTTGACGAACTGAATGCTTATATCGCCAGCGGGACCGTTCCGGAGGGAAAGACGAAAGAAGAAATGGAAGCGGTTGAGGCTCAGCTGGGTCTGCTGTTCCTGTTCGCGCTGTCCGCACCCTCGGAGACCCCTGATTATTCCGGAACCTGGTATATGACCATGACGGAGCTGACCTGCGGCTCTTTCGAGCTGAATGCCGACGGCACGTTCGTCGGCCACTCCGCCACAGCCGGTGCGGAAACGAAAGCCAATGGCACCTGGACCGCGGAGGGGAACATGGTCATCCTCAATTTCGCGGATCAGCCCCTGCACCTGCACTATAACGGAAAAGCCCTGGTGCCAAACACCATGGCGAGATACGACAGCGCGGATGATGCCATGATCGGGACCTTCATGAAGCTGACCCGTGAGCCCGGAACCGCCACGCCCGATGATCTGAAAGCCTATGCGGCCAACGGCACCATTCCGGAAGGAAGAACGAAAGAAGAGATGGAAGCTGTTCAGAATCAGATGGCTGTGCTGCTTCTCATTGCTGCGTTTGCGGAGTAATCGGCATTTTTCGCCGAAATGTCAAACAGAACGGTGAGGTCAGCGTGAAGGTCAAAGCGCGCTCCTTTCGAATAAAAACAAGAAAGGAAGTATAAGTCCATGAAAGAAAATGTCATTATTGTCAACTGCAAAGTACCGAGCGAAGCCTATCAGATCCTGAGCAAGCTGCGTCAGGAACTTGACGATGACAACTATATTATTACCCAGGCGGGTATTGTGAAGAAGGAAGGCGGACGTCTTTCCGTGGAAGACGGCTTTGTTGATGCCGACGCGACAGAAGGCCGCAGCCTGACAGGCGGTCTGATCGGCAGCCTTGTGGGCGTGCTGGCGGGCCCCCTGGGTGTCCTGCTCGGCGGCAGTGTCGGTTCACTGATCGGCGATTCCCTGGATGATGATGAGGTGGACAGCAAAACGGCGCTGCTGGAAAAAGCCAGTGAATGCCTTGTGGACGGGGAGACAGCGCTGATGATGATGGTGCAGGAAGAGAATGAAGATGTCCTGCCCGCAAAGCTGAGGGAATTCCAGGTTTCCATTACCCGCATGGATGCTGCTGAGATTGCCTCTGAAGTTGCGTATGCGGAAAAGAAAGAAGCCGAAAAGGAAAACAAGGAATAATCCGGGTCTGAACTATGAACATTCCCAAAGGGAAAACGGTTCAATTCAAAAGGCGCCCCATGCAGGGGCGCCTTTTGAATTGAATTCTGAAGCCTGATCAGCGGCTCCGGAAAGGCAAAGGATGTTATTTTTTGTCACTTTTTCCGAACAACAGACCCGTGATTCCAGATATGACAGTCTTCACGGTCTCACTGTGCGTGCCGAAACCATCTCTGAAAATATCTTCCATGGCCTTATAGAATTCCTTCATGACCGCTTTTTTGAACTCTGCCTTATAATAATCCTCGCTCTTGTTATATGCTCTGCACTGGTTTTTGAATTCATCATAGAGGCCATAAAGATATCTTTTCCAATCACGCCCAAGCAGTTTGTCACTGACCTCTTCCTCGAATTCTTTGATTTTCTCGCAGACGTCCTGAGGAATATCCATGTAATAATATTTGATCAGGCTTTTTGTTTCCTCATGATACTTTCTGAACTGATCGATCTTACTATCGTTCAGCGCTTCACAATCTGCAAAATAATGCTCGTACAGGTACATATATCTGGCATAGATCCCACGAAGAAGCGTCGGCAGAGTTTCCGTTTTCTTTGTTTCCTCTTTAAAAATCTGTTCAACTCTTTCGGTGCTTAATTCTACCATGTTGATACCTCCTTATCGGCACATTATGCCTTTACTGATTAATTTATTATGAGGCATTTCCCGCTGCTTTGCAACAGCGTGTTCCGAAATGTCAAACTTTGATCAAATCCCTGTACATACTGATCTTCGATAAAAACGACTTGTCGTTTTTATAACATCAAAGGTGCGTCGAAGATCGTATGAGACGGGATGACGTGCTTTGCCGCGGCATCAGCGTGCAAAGCACGCGGTTCCTCAGGGTGCGTTTCGGAACTTGACATTCAGGAACACACCCCTTGTCGGGGAACCGGTGAATATGATATCATATATAGAAACAACCGAGCGGATTACAAGGAAGAGGAGTTGAGTGATTCATGAAATTCAAAAGAATCGTAGCGCTGGTTCTGGCGGTCTGCCTTTGTGCTTCCTTTGCCTTTGCAGAGGACGAAAAAGAGGAAAAGGAAGAAAAGAAGCCTGTGACGGAAAAGATGACAGAAGCCTGGAACGATACAAAATCCTGGGTCGGAGATGCCTGGGGCCATGCTTCGGAATGGGTTACAGATACATGGAACAGTGGCTCTGAATGGGTCACTGATGTATGGGGAGACGCTTCCACCTGGGTTTCTGAAAACTATGATTCGGCCGCGAAATCGGTCAGTTCCTGGTGGACCGGGATGATTGACGCCGCGGGAAGCAAGGCGAACAACGCCTGGAAATGGATCGGTCAGGAGTCTCAGGCTTTTGTTTCAACGGTGAGCGAAAAATACGAAGACATCCGTGCGGCTGCCCAGAAAGGTCTTACGGAAGCAGGAGACAGCATCAAAAAAGTCTATGAAGACCTGCTGAAGAAACTGAACCTGGATGATATTGACATCGCCAAAATTCTGGAAACCATCAAGACCTATGCCGCGAAAATCGGCGTGTCCTCCGCAAAAGTGGCGATCATTCTTCTTCCTTACGTGGTGAAAACGGTTAATGAAAGCATCACGACAGGAAAATCGATTCCCGCGATTGTTGTCGCACAGCTTCTGACAGCCGTTGCAAACGAACTGGAGCTCAATAAGGAAGGTCAGGCCGATCTGCTGATCGAGAAACTTGTCGAAGCCCTCGGTATATGAACATCCTGCAAAAAAACGAAAGGAATCTTTACTGATGAGCGTAGTTTTTAAGCGGGTGGCAGCTTTTATGATGCTGGTCATGCTGATGATCAGCATGGCCATGGCGGAAGAGAGTCCTGTAAACACCTATACGCTGACCGAAGAAAATGACCGGGTCAAGACAAAGCGTGATAACGGCTTTATCGAAGCGGAAGACATCGATCAGAAGGACAAACACTTTGGGTGGGGTCTGGGAACGTTTTATATTCAGGGATACAGCGATGTGATCCTCGAAGCGGACGGGACGCCCGTGTTTTTGAAAAACGAGGGTGACCAGATTGTTTTCGGATTTCACCTCACGCAGGATATCAACGCGCTGAACGGCGATTCCGGAATACGCATCTATGAAGATACCGATGGATTTGACACCGCTTTTGCGGTCAAAAAAACCAATTTCGGAAAGGGCTGCCTGATCATTCGGAAATCTGACGAAAACGGGCATGCGAAAGAACCGACGGTCATTCCGGATTATCTGGAAAAGGTGGCAGCAAACGCACCGGAAACGACGGTGGGTCCGCTGACGGAGGGAATCTATAAGGGGCAACTCGACTATGAAATACAATACGATAAGAAATTAGGATTTCACGGATACGACGATTACAAAATTCCCTTCAGCTTTAAGATCAGAACAGAGGAAGCGTTCCATGAAACGGCGGCCGCTGCTGCCGTCGGGGATTCAAACGGAAACCAGGCAGGTACCACAGCCGTCACAGCCGGCGGGAAAACAAACGGAAACACAGCCCCGACAGAAACAAAGGCCGCCGCTGCGGATGCAAACCGAATCCAGAACGGAGCGATCATCGTGGCAATCTGCGCTGTGGTGATTTTCGCTTTAGGCGCCATGGCTGTCATCATCAAAGAAAGAAAAACGTCATCCGGAAATAGCGATCAGGAGAACCCTTCCGCTCTTCCGGACGGCGGACAGCAAAAGAAAGAGCCGAAACTTTCGCGGAAAATCCTTGTCATCGTCATTCTTCTGACGGCCGCGCTGCTGTGTATCTTTGTGCTCAGACCCATCCTGTCCAGCAAGGATACTTATGCGGGATCCATCGCTTTCCTTGAGGAAAGACTGGCTAATACCAACAAACTGATCCTCGGTTCCGGAAGCGCGTCCTTCATTATGAGCATGTTCCCGGAAGACACCGGAACCCCCATCGCAAACGAACTGGCCAAACTCTCCAGTCATCTGCTGCTGATTACCTCGTCCATCCTGCTTGAAAGATATTTAATCACGGCCATCGGCCTTGCAGCATGCATTATCATCTTTCCCGCAGCCTGCCTCTTTGGTATTGCGGCAGTTGCCGCAACGCGGAAAGAGAACAGAAGGAAACTGGCCGAGCATGCTATCCGGATGTGTGTCTTTGGCATCTGCTTCATTTTAATCATTCCACTGGGATGCGCATGCGGACAAACGATTGAGGAGCTGAACCGGGATTCCATCAACCGGGCCATGGCCATCGCTGAGGAAGCCAACAGGATTGTTGAGCAGATTCCGGAGACGGAAGAAAAGAATATCTTCGGCAAAGTCAAAGACTTTTTCTCAGACATCTGGAGCTCCGCAACACAGGCATACGACTGGGGGAAATCTGTTCTGTCGAACTATATGTCGTCCGTATCGGTCATGCTGGTAACGACGATCGCCATCCCGATTATGATCCTGCTGGCATTTATCTGGGCGATCATCTTCCTGACAAGGAAAGATTTCGCGAGGATGCTGCTCGGAACGCCCGAAGAGGATGCCAACAAGGCTCCGGGCAGGGAAGTCGGATGCTGATGGGTTGACGAAGAGAATGGCAGGTGTGAACCTGCAGTTCACAGAGGAGGGAAAAGCATGATGGGAAAGAAACGCGTAAGAATTCACGAGCATACCGCTGCAAACGACATACGGTACAGAGGTCCGCTGGGGCCCCAGAGCTTCCAGGTGCTTGGCTGGATCTGCATCATTCTGGCCCTGGTGGCGGCGCTCCTCAGTGTCGCCTGCAAGGTCGATCCGGCCATTCAGCAGAAGCTGGGCGGTGTGGCAACCGTACTGTTCTATATCTCGCAGTGCTCGCTGCCTTTCCTGCTGCTGGTCAACTTTTCCCAGATCTTAAACAGCACCGAAGGATACAGAAAACAGATGCTGAAAAACGGCGGAGCCGCAGCGGCAATTATTGTCGCCGCGTATCTGTTCGGCGGCCGTTATTTCATCGGGATCCTGGAAAAGATCGCGGTTCCGAAGGAAGAAGTTCTGAAAACAGTGACAGAGATCTTCTATATGGCGCGGCCCACGGGCTTTCTCGCGTTTAACCTGTTTATCGACCTGTTCCTGTGCACCCTGATCATGTATCTGCTCAACGCCCGGCCAAAGCGCATTTTTACCGATAAAAAGGTTATCATCCTGCGGCTGCTCGTGATCCTTCCCATTGCCTATGAAGCGGTTTGCCTGTGGCTTAAGATTGAATCGGCCAGCGGCAGACTCAGGCTGCCGCTCTGGGCGATGCCGCTGCTGACGGTGAAGCCGCCGATGATGGTGCTGCTGTTCATATTCATGGCTTTCCTGATCAAGTTCCGGGAATGGCGTTTCTGCCGATACGGTCGCAGCTACGAAGAATATCAGGAGTTCATGAAGTCCAACAGGAATTCCTTCCACTTCTCGGTTCATCTGGCCATCTCCATGGCTGTCTTCGCGGTCATCGACCTGATCCTGTGGATTGTCCTGATGTACAATCTGGCCGGATCCCGCGGCGCGATTGACCCTGCCACCGGGGAGATCGTACAAAAATCCCTCGATTCGATTTATGCCCTGGCCGATGATATCGGCATCGGGAAATCCTGGCCGATGCTCTTTGTTGCGCCGCTCATGCTGCTGTATTCCTACAACCGGGAGCCGAAGCATAAGATCATCAGCTCGCTGCTCCCGATTGCGGGCACGGCCATTATGGTGCTCATTCTCTTTGAGGCACTTCGTTTCGGCCTGGGTCTGCTGATGGACGGAAAGCAGATCAACCTGATCCAGCTCAAAGAAACTGTTGCGGCGCTCATGGCAAAATAGCGGGTACCGTCATCTGCTGCGGATAAGTGATTCAGTTGCGGAAGGTGTTGTGGTATGAGTGCTTTGTTATCAGAAACGCTGCGAAAATTGAGAGAGAAAAGAGGATACTCTCAGAAACAGCTTGGCGATTTGCTGTTTGTTAACCATTCTACGGTAGCCCGTTGGGAAAGCGGCAGCCGCCTGCCGGACGCGACGATGATCACCCGCCTCTCCAAAGTGCTGGATGTGGATGTCAATACGCTGCTCTCCGCCGCGGTCGTGAGCGACGAGTCTCCCAACGTCATCCTGGTGGATGACAGCAAGGTCATCCTCTCCGACGGTGTGGCCGTGCTGGAGGAGGTCCTGCCAAACGCCACGATCACGGGCTTTATCTGGCCGCAGGAAGCGATCGATTACGCGAAGACGAACCGGGTCGCCCTGGCCATTCTGGATATTGAGCTGGGCACGGCCAGCGGGTTTGACCTGTGCCGCAGATTGCAGGAGATCAATCCCTGCACGAATATCGTGTTCCTGACCGCGTTTCCCGACTATGCCCTTGACGCATGGGAAACCAGGGCCAGTGGATTTGTGGTGAAACCGCTAACCCCGGAGCGCGTGCGGGATCAGCTGAAAAAGCTGCGTTTTCCCTTTTCCACGGGAGTGATAGGGGCATGAACGACTGGATCAGTTTTTTTTACAGCT
Source organism: uncultured Eubacteriales bacterium (assembly GCA_902795555.1). Next base: position 12,315 of record CADBLV010000138.1, read on the forward strand.
TCATCCTCGGCGCTGCTCTGCTGCTTGCCGTGCTGGGCGTGTGGTTCACTGCCATCATGCCGGGCCTTGACCGCTGGAGCAGGCGTTTCTTCCGGGCTTATTTCATCGTGCTTACGGTGTGCTGCGTTTCTGCCTTTATGGAAATGGCCAGCCCCTTCTTTTCCCTCCCGCATGCAGTGATCCTTCTGGTACTGTATATCGAATGCCTGTTCCTCTCGCTGCCGATGCCCATGCTGACGGTCTGTCTGCTGCACACCTGCGGAGATCGTCTGCGCGAAAGCAATCTCTTTCGTGCCGTAATCGGAGCGTGGGCGGTCTATGTCGTTCTGCTGCTGTCATCCCCGTTTATCGGCATATTCTCTCATTCTGCGTCGGATGGGCAGTATAACCGCGGGCCCCTGTACCCGCTGATGCTGCTGCCGCTGATCGTCATCATGCTGCTGAATCTCGCGGGCGCGATCCGGCGCCGGAAACGGCTCTCCTATAAAACCTATATCAGCTTTCTCATTGCCATCCTGCCGATGACGGTCACGCTGCTGGTGCAGATGTTCGTCGACGTCTTCGTGCTTCTCGACGTCAGCATTGTTCTCTTTTCCCTTTCCATGTTCAGCCTGATCCTGTCCGACCAGATTGAGCAGGATCTCAGGCATCAGCGGGAAATTGCCAATCAGCGCGCCAGCATCATGGTGCTTCAAATGCGGCCGCATTTCATTTATAATACTCTGATGAGCATTTACGGTCTCTGCAATCAGGACCCGCAGAAGGCCCGACAGGTCACGATGGATTTCACGGATTATCTTCGGAAGAACTTCAAAGCCATTGCCAGCGAGAATACGATTCCCTTTTCCGCGGAGCTGGAGCATACCCGCGCCTACCTTGCCGTGGAACAGGCGCAGCACGAGGAAATGCTGGTTGTGGAATATGACATGCAGTTTACCCAGTTCCGCCTGCCTCCGCTGACCCTGCAGCCTCTTGCGGAGAATGCCGTCAAACACGGCATGAACCCTTATGCCGGGCCGCTTCATGTAACGATCCGGACCTGTCTCACGGACAAAGACAGCGTGATTGTCGTGGAGGACAACGGCCCCGGTTTTGATGAGGCGGAGATGAACGAAACGCATACAACCCTGACGAACATCCGGCAGCGGCTGGAACTGATGTGCGGAGGAAAACTGGAAATCAAACCCCGAGATGAGGGCGGAACCATTGTCACCGTAACGATCCCCAACCATACCCCGGGGAAATAACATAAAAGAACCCTTGCAGCGTTTCGTTGCCCATGATACAATATGCTTATGCCATGGGAAGGGAGATGGTGTTCATGGCCAGATTTGTTCCAAAGGGCAAGCTGAGTAAGAAGGCTCAGAAGGAACTGAACCGTCAGCTACGAACGATGTGGGACTTCAACCCAGCCAGCAGGGCCATTGACAGCAAAAAACGGTATAACCGCAAGAAAAACACCCGCGACCGAAACGATGACTACGGCGCGGGTGTTTTTTATGAGCCGGTCTCCGGCCGATGGCCGGTTCCGCCCCTTCGGGGGCGGTTTCTTTTGTCAGAGGCCTGAATCTGCCCCGGGAAAGGTCTGACTCCACCCGGGCGGAGAAGCCGGACGTTTTTTCCGGAGGCCGGTCCCGGGCTGTACGGGGCCATTGAAAACAAGCATACTTTATGGCATAATGTTTTCCGCGGATTGCCCGCAAAAGCACTTCCATCTTGAAGATGTGCTTAAAGAAGGCTCTCCGCGCGCGACAGAAGAATCGGAGGGGTACGGATGAAAGATCGATCTCCGGGACGCCACGGAAGAGAAGAAAAACCTGGAACTTCTGACGAACTATAACGACCGGCTGAACCGGGAGGTTGCGGAAAAGACCCGGAACATTGAGGCGATCCAGGAAAAGCTTGTCCTGAGCATGGCGGACATGGTTGAAAACCGGGACAGCAACACGGGCGGCCACGTCCGGCGTACCAGCGATATCGTCGGCATCCTGGTCCGGGAAATCATGGAGAGTCATCTTTTCCCGCTGGAAGAAAACCTGGCGCGGGATATTATCCGAACGGCGCCGATGCACGACCTCGGAAAGGTCAGCATCGATTCCGGAATCCTGAATAAGCCTGCCCGGCTGACCTCCGAAGAATACGCGATCATGAAGACCCATTCGACCATCAGCGGACAGATGGTGAAAATCCTCCTGGAGGGCGTGGAGGAGGACAGCCTTGTGCAGACTGCCTACCGCCTTGCGCGTCACCACCACGAGCGCTGGGATGGGAAGGGTTATCCGGATGATCTGGTCGGAGAGATGATCCCCGTCGAAGCCCGGATCATGGCGGTAGCAGACGTTTACGATGCTTTGGTCAGCAAGATGAAAAAAGACACCGCACTTCGTGCAGGTATATTTCCTGATTCGCGGAGTGAGATGCCCTTGTTGGCTGTTGCAGGCGGTTTTCCCCGTTATTCCCGGGCGAGCAGGTAGGTCAGATTGGTCAGGCCGAACGCGTTTTTCACCGCGTCGTTGGCATGGTATACTTTCATGACCGCGTTGTCATCCAGCATGTTCTCCGCAATCAGCAGCACCCGGATGCCCGCGGATGTGAGATATTCCAGATCTTTGAAATCCCAGCACAGTTCCTCTACGCCGGACAGTCCTTTCCGGATTTCCGCCTCCACGGCCGGCGCGGCGAGCGTGTCCAGTTTGCCATGCAGGGAAATGATCAGCGTTGTTCCGACTTGTTTACGGGTCATATCCATCATTTGATTCCTCCTGTTCATGTTTTCGATCCTTGTTTTCCGTATCATTTTATCACGATCCGGGCATCACGTCAAACCGGAGGGCGTTCAGAGCCTGCGGTAGCAGAGCATCAACTGTTTTCATGGATGATTTTTCCGGCATGGCGCACTTGCATGTCGTGCAGTGCGGTTTCCGTACAGGGGTTGACTTGCGGCATGGATGGGAATCGTGTATAATACCAGACGGATTGAATCGGTTGATACGAACAGGCCCGGCAAAGGGGCTGAATTTCCTGTCAAACTGCTTTGAAACGAGATAAAACCGGCTCATATGCGAGATCAGAAAAACGGAGAATCACAATGGAAAGCAGAGAAAAAGAACAGCAGATTTCCTCTCCCATGCGGGAGGGCTTTGAAGCCTACGCGGAGCGAATGAAACAAATCCGGTCGCTGGCTACGCCGACCCTGGATGAAATTCGAATTCCCGAAGAGTACAGCCATGTGCTCAAGGTCAATTTTCAGCGCATCGGTGAAATGGCGGCCGAAAACCGAAAAATCATTGCGGATTATATTCAGCCCGTTTTGCCGGCACACCGGCCGCGGGTTCGAAGCGCCTTGGAAACTGTCCTGTGGACAGTTTCAGCGAAGAACGGGCGGCAGCCCCGGAGCGCGTGCGATTCCCTGCGGCAGCCCTGGGAGCAAAATAGTCAACCGGCACGAAATGGCAGAGGTGAACTGACGCTTACAGCGGAGAAAAGGCAGCATGATTCATATTCTCCGGCATGATGAGTGTTCATGAAAAAAGACTGTATTAAATTTGCATTTTGGATCCAAAACCCGGTTTTTGAAACGCTTTTGCAACGGTTTCTGTGTTACATTAGTCAGGATGCTTCGAAAGCGGATGTAACAGTGCTCCGCAGCGAAACATCGAAAGTCAGATAAACCAACGAAGAGAGGAGATTCAACCCCATGAAGAAACTGATTGCCCTGATCCTGTCCCTGTGCATGCTGGTGGGCCTGGTTCCCGCGATGGCCGAAACGGCCACCGAAGCGCCCGCCACCGAAGCGCCGGCTGCCGAAGCGCCCGCCAATACCGAAAAAGTCGATATGAACCGACTGACCGACCAACTCCTGAACGATATCGTGAATGCCGTCGTGCGTGTTGACGTGGAAGAAGCGAAAAAGGCCGGCGCAACGCCGGAATCTTCCAAAGGAAACGTTTTTTCCGTTTATCATCAGGTGCTCAGCGATATTGCCGAAGCCAAGGAAAAGCAGGGAAAGGAATATGAAGACCTGAAGAAACTGCTTACCTTCGATCCCGACGCGGATGAAAAGGAAATTGAAGCGCTGTCCGCCCTGGTGCTCCTGGCGCTCATCGCCGACGCGGATGAAAAAGCTGCCCAGCAGGAAGTTGATCCCGCGATCGCGATTGCGAACGCCAACAATATTCTGAAAGCGGTTTTTGAAGGCTGCCAGGCCAATGAAACGCTGGCTGCCGCCGTCAAGGCCACCGATTCCAAGCTGTTTGATATCCTGCTTGAAAACAACAAGCACATCAAGGAATTTGTGGAAAAGAACGGCGCCCTGGATGTGGCGCACGTCGAAGTGGATGAGAAGGCCTATGCGGAATTCGAAGCCGAGATCAAAAAGGTGGAAGACCACCTGAAGGGGATCGAAGGCCATAAG
>CADBLV010000139.1 GCA_902795555.1 uncultured Eubacteriales bacterium
CAGACATAATGACAGCAGCGCAGCCAATCCTTTTTGATACCTGTGTTTCATGATGGATCACTCCTTCCTATTCATAAGCATACGCCAGGCCGGAGCGAAAATCAATGGGATTGTTAAATGAGAGTATAAAAAAGAGGGGCCATGCCTCCGGATGAGTGTATTGTGTCCGGGTGGGTGCATATGTTATAGTAGATTTACGGGATGAAGAAGAAAGAAGGGAACGGAATGGAAAGCAGGATGAATCAGGGACAGGACGGGCGAAAGATGATTTCTTTTCCGCCGTCCACAATGTTGAATCCGGCGCCGGTGGTGCTGGTGAGCTGCGCGGAGAAGGGAAAGCCGGAGAACCGGAACATGGTGACGGTAGCCTGGGCGGGGACGATCAATTCCGATCCGCCGATGGTTTCCATCAGTCTGCGGAAGGACCGGTATTCCCACGGGCTGATTCTGGGATCGGGGGAATTTGTGATCAACCTGGTGGACGAAGGACTGAGCCGGGCGACGGATTTCTGCGGCGTGCGCAGCGGACGGGATCTGGACAAGGCAGCGGAAACGGGGCTGCGATATCTTCCGGCAGAGGGCATGGAAACTGCGCCGGCGGTAGAAGGGGCTCCGGTGTGGCTGAGCTGCCGCGTGAAGCAGGTGCTGGAGCTGGGGAGCCACGACATGTTTCTGGCGGAGGTGGCAGCTGTTTCGGTGCGGGATGACCTGGTTGACGACAGGGGCGGCATTCATCTGGAACGGGCCGGGCTGATTGCCTACAGCCATGGGCTTTATCAGCGGCTGGGCGAGGTGACGGGATTCTTCGGATGGTCGGTGGCCCGGGAGGATGTGCGGGAGCGGCGCATGGCGCAATATAAATAGCGGCGGACGGGCCACGGACGAGAGCCGGGGACAGCGCGACGAGAAGGAGATACGGAAGATGATCATCAGACAGGTGGCGGGAGAGGAACGGTTTCAGGCGTGGCTGATTGCTACGGTGGCTTTTCACGGACGGATGGAGGATCCGGAAAAAGCCCGGGAGGAGAGCCTGCGGGAGACGGAGCAGGACTGGGGCGCTTTTGACACGGACGGAACGCTGATGGCGCACATCATCAATAACCAGTTCACCGTATTCCTGGATGGGACACCGGTTTCCTCCGGCGGGGTCGGGGCTGTGTCCACGCTGCCTGAATATCGGAACAGCGGGGCGATTCGGGAGATTTTCCGGGAGATGCTTCCCTCGGCCTATGCGAAGGGCGAGGTGATTTCGACGCTGTATCCCTTCAGCCACGCGTTTTACCGGAAGTTCGGATATGAGACGGTGTGCTGGAAGAATGAATATACCTTCCCGCCGGAAGTGCTGCAGGAATACCGGTTTTCCGGGAAGGCGACGCTGTGGAAGCCAGGGGATCCGACGGACGTGTGGACGGCGCTTTACAACCGATTCGCGGCGGGATATAACCTGGCGCTGCGGCGGGATGAAAAGCGGATGGCGGAGCGGCTGAAGGGGGAATACTTCCGGGACCGGAAATTCGCCTATCTGCTGTATGAAGGGGAGAAACCGGCGGCCTATGTGATTTTTCAGGACATCCGTCACGATCCGCAGGCGATTCTGGAAGTGCGGGATCTGGCATGGGACGGCCGGGAAGGCTTCCTGGCGATTCTCGGATTCCTCGCGCGGTTTTCGGCGGACTACGGGACGATCCGGCTGTTTTTGCCGCGGGATCTGGAACTGCTGTCGCTGATTCACAGCCCGAAAGCTTACGACATTTCCAAAACGACGAGCCAGAACTTCATGGCGCGGGTGATCAACGCGGAGAAGGCGCTGGCGACGATCCGGAAGCCGGCGGGATGCCGGTTTACGATCCGGGTGTCGGACGAATGGATTGCGGAAAACAACGGCACGTGGCTGGTGACGGAAGAAGGAGCGACGCCGACCGGGGAGGCGCCTGACCTGACCGTGACGGAAAAGGCGATGAGCCAGCTGATCTGCGGGGCCGTGAGCCTGGCGGAGGCTGCCTATCGGACGGACGTCACGATTGCCGGAAACCGGGAGACGCTGGAAAAGGTGTTTGAACGGAAGCCGATTCTGGTTGAGGATCATTACTGAGCCGATTTCCGCGGGACGGGGAAACGGAGAAGGCAGACCGGGATTCGGAGGATGGAAAAACGGAATGGGCGAGATTACATGGGAACTGTTTGAACAGCAGGTCGAGGCCTGCAGGCTGTGCCCGCTGCACAGGGGGATCCAGCACAAGGTTCCCGGGCAGGGGGACCGGCAGGCGCCGCTGATGCTGATCGGGGAGGGACCCGGGCAGACGGAGGACGAGGAAGGGCTCGCCTTTGTCGGGGCCGCGGGGCAGCTGCTGACACGCATGCTGGCGGCGATTGACCTTCCGCGGGAGCGCGTTTATATCTGCAACATCGTCAAATGCCGGCCGCCGAACAACCGGGTTCCGACTCCGGCGGAGGCGGAAGCCTGCCGGATTCATCTGCGGATGCAGACCTGGCTGGTGCGGCCGAAGGTGATTGTACTGCTTGGAAGCACGGCGGCGAAGAATCTGCTGAATCCGGCGATCCGGATTACCCGGGAGCGGGGAATCTGGACGGAGCGCAAAGGCGTATGGATGATGCCGACCTACCATCCCTCCGCGCTGCTGCGGGACGAAAGCAAGAAACCGGAGGCCTGGGCGGACATGAAAAGCCTGCGTGAGAAGCTGCAGGAACTGGGGTTGTATTCAGATATTTACGGGAGGGAATGACATGATTCTTTTGCTGACCAACGACGACGGGATTGAGGCGCACGGCCTGATCCGCCTGGCCAGGGCTGCTGCTTCCCTGGGAGAAGTGTGGGTGATTGCGCCGGACAGCCAGCGGAGCGCGGCTTCCCACAGCATCACGCTGCGCCACATGATCGACATGATTCCCCGCGACGACTTCCCGGTCGAGAATGTGCGGGCCTTTGCCTGCAGCGGGACGCCTTCGGACTGCGTGCGGGCGGGGATTATTCACATGCTTCCGCAGAAGCCGGACCTGGTGCTGAGCGGGATCAACTTTGGATACAACATGGCGTCTGACGTTCAGTATTCCGCGACGGTGGGGGCCGCTTTCGAGGCCGCCCATCAGGGGGTTCAGGCCATTGCTTTTTCGGAGGGGACTGGAGAGGATCACCGGCTGACGGATGAACGGCTGCCGGAGGTGCTGCAGGAGCTGGCGGCGCGCCCCCTGCCGTTTGACCGGATTTACAATGTTAACTTTCCCCAGTGCGCTCCGGAGGAATGCCGGGGGATCCTGCGGGATCGGGCGCTTTCCCGGGGAGGACTTTACCGGGACCGATATCAGGAGACAGAAAAACTGGCAGGCGGAGGATTCCGCCTGCAGGTGAACGGTGTTTATCAGGAAGAAGCGGAGGAAGGAACGGATTTCCGGGCTCTGCTGGATCGCTACATTTCAATCGGAGTGCTGCGGAATATCAGCTGAGGACGGGGAAGCCCAGCTGATCGTGAAGGTCCATTTGCTGGGCCGGATGTAATGATAATCCGGATCAAAGGAGACCTGATACCCCTGGGCGGCATACAGGCTCATGAACAGATCGCGATGGGCCACCACATAATGCTTCGGCGGATAATCAATCCTGAGGGAGGTTTCGCCCAGCTTCGCGGCGGCGCGGATTTTCCCGTTGATCACTCCGCAATGCCAGATGCAGCGCAGGGAACGGCTGCCCGGATGGTTTCGGCGGCTTTCCCGCAGGGCTTCCTGCTGATCCATGGTTTTCGGCCTCCTTTTATTTGATTTTGCGAAGGGTCTTGCTGATTCTTCCGGTCACCTTTGAAGGAAGCCCCAGGAGCTCGGCGATCTGGGAGACAGCAAAGCGGTCGTCATGCAGATAGGTTTCGGAGGCCTGAATCGGATAACAATAGTTTTCCAGGATCTCCACGGCGTATCCGCCGGTGTGCCGGTTGACAGCGGAGAGCGCCAGATAAACCATCTGTCCCCAGCGCTGATGATAGGTTGAGGTGACGATGGTGATGGATCTGATTCCCTGATTCCGGAGGATTTCAAAGGTGTTGGCCGCATTGCTGAGCGTTGAGGTCGCCTTTTCGTCGGTCAGAATCCGATCCTCGGTCAGGCCGCAGCGCTGCACCAGGAATTTCTTCATCAGACCCGCTTCCGTATGAAATTCCGGATTGTTGGACCCTGTGGCGCCGCCGGAACAGACCAGGAGCGTATGCGGGAAGGAATGGGCGGCCGCGGCCGCGGCCCGGCATCGGCCTTTCAGCTCATTGGTCATTTCACCGTTCTGGAGCTTGAAGCCCAGAACCACGAAAGCGTGCTCCGGACTGTCCGGGATTTCCGAACCGGCCAGGCCGGATGCTTCCTTTTCTCCCGGCTCCAGACAATACAGGGGATAATCCGGATCCAGATAGACCCTTTCCCAATGAGCCGCAATGTCCGCGGCGATGGCATAATCCCGCTCGTCCGCGGCGCGGATGGCCTCCAGGGCCGCGGCAATCGCGGCGCTGTTGTCCTGCCGCGTTTCATAGGCCCGGGCCAGGCCGATCAGGAGATCTCCAAAGGCTTCCGCGCTGGCCGGGGATACCTGATAAAGGTTTTCGGCCAGGGCGGACGCCGCCGGGAGCATCAGGAGCAGCGCCAGGCAGAGGATTCGTTTCAGCAGCTTCATGGTCTTTTCCTCCGAGGGGTTCTGAAATCGGAACCGAATTGACAGAACGCCGATTTCAGGATATACTTTCTTTCGAGATGATGTTTACGGGCCAGTAGCTCAGCTGGACAGAGTGGCTGACTTCGAATCAGCAGGCCGGGGGTTCGAGCCCCTCCTGGCTCATCCGCCCCGGACGCCCCGACGAAAGGCGCCGGGGTTTTTCTGTCGGGCTTCGCTTCCATATATTATAAGCACAAAGGGAAACGATGGCAACCTTTCCGGGCAGGGCTTGAAAAAGCGACCGCCTTCCGGCGCGGATTGGTTTTTTTGTGTTCATTGCCGATTTTTCCCGGTGCTGCCCACTGGACAAATAGGCCGGAAACGCCTATAATGCTTTTCATCATCAAATAAAGGAGCGATGAAG
>CADBLV010000140.1 GCA_902795555.1 uncultured Eubacteriales bacterium
GCAACGTGGGACTGGCGGCCACCGAAGCAGGAGGCACGGTGATGGCCCTGTGCTATAACCACGACGTGCTGGAAAAGCCGCTGGAATCAGAAACGGTTACCCTGAACCTGAAGGGCATGGAAGCCCGGCAGGCCGAAATCCTCCGAATCGATGAGGATCATGCCAACGCCTATCCGCTTTGGGTAAGCATGGGCAGCCCCGATTATCCCACAGATGAACAGGTTCACGCCCTGATTGCCCGAAGCGCTCTGAAAGCTGAACCGCTGGAACTGAAGGATAACACCGTCACCTTCACCCTGCCCGCCCACGGTGTAGCGCTCGTTAAATTCTACTGATATTCACCCATAACCCTGTTCTTCCACAGCAGAAGAAGGGACGAAGGCCGCCTGTCCGCCGGGGCAGGCGGTCTGTTTTGCGTTTCCCGGATCATCCGCAACCGGGCCGCGCACCGTGATCAGTTATGCTGACGCCCCGGAAAAATGCTGGCCAAAAAGCCCTGCATGTGGTAGAATACAGCAGTCGAAAAGCCTGCGTTTTCTTTGAATACGCCGTGCGGCTGATTCGGATTCCGATTCTGAAACAGCCGCTGACAAGAAATTTGAAACCGGATGGAAACACACAGGAGGAAGAAACAGATGAACAGAAGATTTTCCGTAATGACAGCTCTGATGATGGCCCTGCTGCTGGCATGCATACCGTTTCTGACGGCAACGGCAACCGGAGAGGAAAGCAAGATCATTCCTATTCGGGAGGGGATCCAGGGGATCGGAAGTGAAGAGGAGTCGATTCCGCTGTGGTCTGCGGATTCTCCGGCGATGCGTTCCATTGTCAGCTATGTACGGGAGATCACCGATGAGACTTCCGATAAATTTGTGCCCGCGGAACAGCGGATCGCGGTGTTTGATCTGGACGGCACCCTGACCGGCGAACGGTATCCCGGCGCTTCCACCAAGGTCATGCTCTGCTACAGAATGATTGAAGAAGGCGCGAAGGAAGAGGACGCCGATACGGTGAAAGCCATCGAAGAGGCCATCCGGAACCACGAGCCCGTGGACAGCCTGATCAAGTCCAGCACGGCCAAAACTTCCGGATATTTTTCGGGAAGCCCTGTGGAGGAATATCAGGCCTATATTCGGAAATTCCTGGATCGGCCGGTGGCGGGTTTTTCGGGAATGACCTACCGGACCCGGTTCTTTCAGCCGATGGTCGAACTGGTGAAGTACCTGTCGGAGCATGGCGTTACGGTCTATATCTGCAGCGGTTCGGAGCGGCTTTTCGTGCGGGAACAGATTGCTGAAACGCTGGGCCAGTGGATCCCTCCTTATCGGGTGATCGGCACCACGTTTACCATGGCCGCGGAGAAGCAGGGAGACGCGGACGGATCCAAATATAACTACGCATCGGATGACCGGGTGGTGCTGGCCGGCAGCGTTTTATTCAAAACAACTTCCATGAACAAGGTGTCCGCCATCGTGAATGAAATCGGGATTGTCCCGACCATGGTTTTCGGAAACAGCTCCGGAGATTATGCCATGGGAGAATACTGCGTGCAGCACGGCGGAAAAGCCTTTATCCTTCTGTGTGACGATCTGGAACGGGATTACGGCAGCACGGAGACGGCGGAAAAATGCGCCGAAGAGTGCAGGGAATATGGGTTTGAAACAGTCTCTATGCGGGACGAATTTGAAACGATCTACGGCGAAGAGGTCGAAATGGGAGAAGAAGCCCTGGAAAACGCGGCATAAATCAGAAACGGCTCTGCTTTTCAGATCACTGATGATAATGAGATACAGATACGATCAGCGAGATCATCAATGCCATCATTGACAACGGCTTCATCCTGAAACACTTTGATGAACAACCCGCATGGGAAGATCCTGCGCTGCCCGGGGAATTTACAGCTGTTGCGTTCAAGTGAGTCAACGATTTTCGCTTGACATGATGGGGAGGTGAAAGAACAGGTGAGAATGCTGTTTGAGATGGACAAAAACGATTACAGCGGGTGCACTCATACCTTTACCCGTAACTCC
>CADBLV010000141.1 GCA_902795555.1 uncultured Eubacteriales bacterium
CGGATTCTTCAGAATCTGTCCATGGCTACAGGGAAACCAATCACGACGGATACGCTGATCATCTTTGATGAGATCCAAGCCTGTGAGGAAGCACTGAACAGCCTGAAGTATTTCCGGGAAGATGCTCCGGAATACTATATTGCCAGTGCCGGATCGCTTCTCGGTCTGCAGCTCTCAGCCGGTTTCCCGGTCGGGCAGGTGGATTTTCTGGAAATGGGCCCTATGACCTTTTCAGAATTCCTGATGGCTGATGGATCTGAAAACTATGTCAGGTATCTTTCTTCAATCAGTGAACCGGAAGCCATTCCGGACGCATTCTTCTCCCCATTGACAGATAAACTGAAACAGTATTTTGTCACAGGCGGTATGCCGGAATCCGTAAAAGTGTGGACGGAGGACAGAGATCCCGCCGCGGTGGAAAAAGTGCTTGCGGACATTATCCTGTCCTATGAGAATGATTTCGGAAGGCATGCGCCGATCGAAGATGTGCCGAAAATCCGTTACATCTGGCAATCGCTGCCTTCCCAGCTCGCAAAGGAGAATAAGAAGTTCCTTTACAGTGTGGTGAAACCCGGCGCCCGCGCCAGAGAATATGAAAATGCGCTGAACTGGCTGAACGACGCCGATATCATCAGCAAAGTATTCAGAATCACAAAACCGGGCCTGCCTCTATCGGGCTATGACGATCTGAGCGCTTTCAAGGTTTTCGTGGTGGACGTAGGTATTCTTCGCCGCCTGTCCCATTTGTCCACAACAGCGTTTGCAGAGCATATGCGGCTTTTTACGGAGTTTAAAGGCGCACTGACCGAAAATTTCGTTTATCAGTCCCTGATCCGCAACTTTGAAGTTCCGCCGCGCTATTGGGCAGAAGCGCCGCACGAGGTGGATTTTGTGATTCAGTGTGAGAATGATATCATTCCGGTGGAAGTCAAAGCGGGAGAATCGGTCAAAGCAGCCAGTATGAAACGATATATCAGGGATTATGCCGCCGAAACCCCGCTGGCCATCCGCCTGTCGATGAAAAATCTCAGCTATGACGGAAAAATCCTGAACGTTCCGTTGTTTATGATTGATGAGCTGAAAAGGCTGATCATGACGATCGGCAGGCGGTTAGAAACGTAAGCAAAACCAGTTTAAATGAGGATTTCAGCAGGCTGACATTTCATACAGTTCGTCCGGACAAAGATCCTGTCCATCCGGCCACACCACTGTAAAACCATCCGTTTTCACAGCCTTGATCTTCTCCTGCCCGCTGTTCGATTCCCTGCCTCAGGAAATATGCTGACAAAATGGCACAACAACAGCCCTTGCTATTTTTCCTGTGATCAGGTATACTGACCGTGTGTACATCGCGTATCTACGTTGGAGGGAGTGATTTTCATGAGCGTAGCAACAACACGTGTATTCCAGAATGGCAATAGCCAGGCCATCCGAATTCCCGCTGAGATGCGCACAGACATTAAAGATTATTTCATTCAAAAAGTTGGAGAAATGTATATTATCTATCCGACAGATGATCCGTGGGCACCTGCCAGACAGGTTGTTGGTACTTTCCCGGAGGATTTCATGGCCGACCGGAATCAGCCCTCATGGGATCAGGTTCCGCCCAGGGAGGAACTGTAATGTATTTGCTCGATACGAATATCTGCATCTACCTCCTCAAAAACACCTATCCCACCCTTACGGAAAAGGTTTTTTTCATGAGCCCTGCTTCCATCGTAATGTCATCAGTCACTGTTTATGAACTGGAATATGGCGCCGCAAAACACAACTGGGGAGAAAAAACCAGACAAAAATTAGCCCAGTTTATGGCGCCGTTTACCATTCTCCCTTTTGACTGTGATGATGCAGTGACAGCCGGCAGGATTCGTGGTTTTCTTGAAAAACAGGAAAAGATCATCGGCCCGTATGACTATCTGATTGCCGCCCAGGGAATCACGAAAGGGCTCACTGTTGTAACACACAACACGCGGGAATTTGAACGCATTCCCGACATCATTCTTGAAGACTGGGTTATCTGATCTGGTCTTTTTTCATCGATGACAGGGAAAACACCACAGCCGCGGACATGTAGCATGAATAGCTTACAAAACAAACGGAGGAGAACGCGATGATGAAAATCCTGATCCTGAACAAAAACGGTCATTCTCTGGCCAAAGCTGCCCATCCGCAGGAACCCATGCTCTGCTTCGATCACGAATGGGAAGCAGGAGATCGGATCGTCGTGCAGGCCCGGCCCGGCGCCCATGTGATGCTCAGCGTCGACGCCTCGATGCTGTGCGGCGAAGTCTTCCTGCCTTCCGGAGAGATGAACTGGCCCATTCCCTTCGGGGAGCATCGTCTGGCTTATAGGCCGGGATTGTTTGACGGCAGCCGGCATATCATCTCTGCCCGGCTTCTGACAGCGGAAGAAATTGCGCAGCGGCGCGATCTGGCCCGCAATCCGCTGGATCTTCGGGGCGATACTGATTTCTTTCCCCATTGCACAGCCAATGTGGAAACCCGGAATGAATCCGTTTTTGCGGCCCGGAATGTGATCGACGGCCTGCGCTTCAATACATATCACGGCGAGTGGCCCTTCGAAAGCTGGGGCATCGGAGCCCGGGAGGATGCCTGGTGCCTGCTGGATTTCGGCCGGGAGGTCTGTGTGGACAGCATGGCCCTGACTCTTCGGGCGGATTTTCCGCATGATGCCTATTGGGTCTCCGGCCATGTGGTGGATTCAAACGGCAGCGATCTTGCCTTTGATCTCCGAAAAACCGGCGAGCGGCAGCTCATTCCCCTGGGAAACCGGAAGGTCCGGTGGCTCCGGCTGGAGCGGATGGTGAAGAGCGATGATCCCTCCGCCTTCCCCTCCCTGCGATCCTGGGAAGTATTCGGCTGTGACAGCATGAATGCCGGCGTCTGAACCGACGCCGGCATTCATTTTTCCACTGCACCGTGGATCGCGGACAAAATATATCAGAAAAAGCAGACCGTTTCCTGCAGTTCCTTCCGGGGCCGCGGGGAGGGTTCTTCGGCAGCCTTGCCGATCGCGATCACGGACATGATCTCCTCATTTTCGGGGATGGAAAGCATTTTCCGGATGACCTTCGCGTCGCGGATGCCCATGATCAGGGTATCATATCCCGCGTTCTTCGCCGCCAGAATCAGAAAAGCGTCATGCAGCCCCAGGTCATAGGCGCCCCAGCCGTTTCCGATCTCGTTCACCGGTTCTCCGTTGTTAAATCCCACGTTGTCCTTCACATAGGTGGTTACAATCAGCGCGGCATGGGCGGAGCTGTTCTGATTAAAGGACGGCAGCGCCGAAGCCCGAAGGTCTTCCAGCGTTTCCGGCGTTTCCACCGCGTAGCATCGGGAAGTCTGCTGGTTTTTCCAGGACGGCGCCCGTCGCGCCTCCGCCAGGATTTCCACCAGCGTCTCATGCGGAATCCCCGCTTCATATTTCCTGACGCTCCCGCGCTTCAGAATAAGATCCCTGAATTCCATCGTTTCATCCTCCTTTTCCTGTTAGGCCGTAATACAGATCTGTTCTGCTTCCAGTATACCACGCTGTTCCCTTCCGGAACAGTGTTTTTTCAGACAAGCTCCAGTTTCCGCAGGCGGTGCAGAATGGCGCCGCGGGTTCTCCTGTGCGCTTTGGCGATCTCCGCCATCGGGGCATTTTTCCTGAATTCTTCTTTCAGCTGCTGATCCTCCGCCGTTGTCCACGGCTGATAGGCGTCCGTGTGGCCCTCTGCAATGACCCGTTCCTTAAATTCCATAAATGTCTTCGGTTTATCCGCGGACGACGTCGGTTTCTTTGCAGACGTCGTCGGTTTCTCCCCAGACGATGCCGGTTTACCTGATGACTGCCTGCCGGTCCGCGGCCGAGAAGCCGTCCCGGTCTCCTGGCTCTGATATCGTGAAACAACCCGCAGAATCCGGTCTCCATATCGGATGGCCTTGAACGTCCCCATGCCGTCTGCCCTGGCCAGCGACATTTTGTCCGTCGGTTTCATGCGGCAGATATCCCGCAGCGTCGCGTCGGAAAACAGCGCGGACGCGGCAATGTATTCCTCCGCGGAAATCTGATATCGAAGCTGCTGCAGGGCCGCGAAAAGGTGCTCGTCATCCATGTCCTTTCGCTCCGTCGCAACGCTCTTCATCAGCACCCGCCGTTTTTCAAACAGCACGGCCCGGGAAGTTTGTGTCAGCTTCAGCGCGTGCGGTTCCTCCGCCTCCTCTTCCAGATACCCCTGCTTCAGGAGTTCCCCCATCAGCGTCTCGATTTTTTCCCGGCTCATCTCCTTCATGATTCCGAAGGTGGTCAGGTTCCCGGGATCAATGTCCTCCGGCAGATCATCCGGACAGACACCCATCAGCAGCGCGGCGGTGGGTTCCGCCGGAAGCCGCTGCCCGGTCCGGACAACCGAAGAAAGAATCATCTGGCTCTCTCTCGTCACGTCCACATGCAGGCAGTCCGGAACGCAGTTGGAACAGTTTCCGCATTCTTCCGGCGCGGTTTCGCCGAAATACTGAAGGATAAACCGCCGCAGACACCTCTGACTTTTGCTGTAAAAGGTCATCTGCTTCAGGCGTTCTTCGTCCTTCTCCTGAATCTCGCGCTGTTCCTCCGCTGATAATTCAGGGTTCGGTTCCCGGTTCTGAATCATCCATCGGTTCAGCATCACGTCCTGCGGCGCGTACAGCAGGATACAGTCGGCTTCGCATCCGTCCCGCCCGGCTCTCCCCGCCTCCTGATAATAGGCCTCCAGGCTCTGGGGCATGTTGAAGTGGATCACATAGGACACGTTGGATTTATCAATCCCCATGCCGAAGGCGTTGGTCGCAACCATGACCCGCTTCCGGTCAAACAGGAAATCTTCCTGGTTCCTGATTCGCTCCTCCGCCGGCAAACCGGCATGATATCGGGTCGCCGGAAATCCTTCCTGCTCCAGCCGGTCACAGATGGATTCCACATTCTTGCGCGTGCCGCAATAGACGATGCCGGACTGATGAAACCGCTCCCGCAAAAGGCTCAGCAGGGTTTCCTCCCGATCCCCGGGCTCATAAACCGAAAACGACAGATTCGGCCGGTCATATCCGGTGGTCACCTGTTCAGGATCCCGCAGCTGCAGATGGGTCAGAATATCCGAACGCACCTGTCTGGTGGCTGTGGCCGTAAAAGCCCCGACCGGCGGCCGCTCCGGCAGTGATTCGATAAACTGGCGGATTTTCAGATAGCTGGGGCGAAAATCCTGACCCCACTGGGAGATGCAATGGGCTTCATCCACCGCGATCAGGGAAACTTTCAGACTCCGGCAGAGCCCGCTGAACCGGGGCGTCAGCAGCCGCTCGGGAGCCACATACAGAATGCGGTATCCGCCGCCGGCAGCCCGGTATATCGTGTCTGTAATCTCCTGCCAGGTCATGGCGCTGTTCAGAAACGCCGCCGGTATCCCCCGTCCCCGCAAAGCAGCCACCTGATCCTTCATCAGGGAGATCAGCGGCGAAATCACGATCGCGGTTCCCTGCTTCATGAGTGCCGGAATCTGATAGCACAGAGATTTCCCGGATCCTGTCGGCATCACGCACAGCGCATCCCGTCCCTGCATCAGCGCTTCAATGATCCGTTCCTGCCCGGGCCGGAAATCCTGATGACCGTAAACCTCGGAAAGGACAGCGCGGGCCTGATCAACGGTCGCCGCCACGCTTCCCGGGACACTCCCGATCTGACACGTCCCCTCTGCAAACCGCGGGTTCGCTTCTGCCTCTGCCATTCTGTTCAGTTGGCTGCTTTGGAATCGCTCCCGCGGTTGCGGATCGCGAAGAAATGATACCCCACTCATGGCATAGGATTGATAAAACGCCC
>CADBLV010000142.1 GCA_902795555.1 uncultured Eubacteriales bacterium
GCCGGTCTGCAGCGGCACGCTGACGCTCTTGCGCTGGATGATGCCCGGCGCAGGGGATTCGATCGGGCGGGTCTGGGTGGTCTCCGCAGGGCCCTTTCCGTCAATCGGCTGGCCCAGGGCGTTTACCACGCGCCCCAGCAGGGCCTCGCCCACCGGAACGCTCAGGGCTTCGCCGGTCCGATATACCGCGGCGCCTTCCCGGATGGAATCCTTGTCGGAAAGGATGGCGACGGACACCGTCTCCTCCTCCAGATTCTGCGCCACGCCGAAACTGCCGTCCTCAAAGCGCAGTAGCTCGTTCGCCATGCAGGAGCGCAGCCCGTATACCGTGGCGATCCCGTCGCCCACGGTAATCACCGTGCCGTTTTCCTTCATTTCGATTTTGGATTCGTACTGCCTGATCTGCTCCTTGATAATGCTGCTGATTTCAACCGCTTTGGAGCTCATGCGTTCATCACTTCCTTGATCTGCTGAAGCTTATTCCGAATGCTGCCGTCAATCACCCGGCCGTCGATTTCCACGCGCACCCCGCCGATCAGCGCAGGATTGACCGCGCAGCGCAGCAAAACCTTCCGCCCCAGCTTTTTCTCAAGCTTTGCGCGAAGTTCCACCATTTCGCTTTCCTTCATGGGGGCCGCGGAGGTGACCTCCGCGATGGATTCTCCCTGATACTGGCGGGCCAGGGCCTCATATTCCCGGATCATCCTGTCCAGCGCTCCCAGCTGCCCCCGGGAGATCATCATCCGGAGCACTGCCAGCAGCACCCGCGGAATCTTTCCCCCGAAGGTTTCATCCAACGCCTGCTGGCGATCCGCCTTCGGAATGGCGGGGCTGGACAGAAGAGCCCGGTATTCCGGAGTCTGCAGCAGTGCGCTCTGTACGGTCACCAGTCCGTCCATCGTCTCTTCCGTCTGGTTTTCCTGCGCCGCCAGCTCAAACAGCGCTTCCGCGTATTCTCTACTGATTGTCGTCATCGTCTATCTCCTGCAGGAAGGAGTCGATCAGAGCGCGATGGTCTTCCTCGTTGATCTCCCGCTCCAGCAGCTTCCCGGTCAGCCGGGTGGACACATCGGCAATCTCCCGCTTCATGTCCTCCGCCGCCTTCTTCCGCTCCAGCTCCGCGTCCTTCTCCGCCTGCCGCCGAACCTCCGAAGCCCTTTCTCGGGCTTCCGCGACAATATCGTTTCCCCGGCGCTCCGCGTCCCGGGCCGCCTCGGAAAGCATCTGATCCGCCGTCTGCTTCGCGGCAGCCATCGCCGCCTGATAGTTCTGACGGTATGCCTCTCCCTCTTCCCGGGCGGTCTTCGCCTGGTCATAGTCCTCGTCAATGGCGGCGCGGCGGGCATCCATCACCTTTTTCACCGGCTTGAAAAGGAATTTTTTCACGACCCACGTCAGCAGGAGCAGATTGGCCAGCGAGGCCAGAATCGCCCAGATGTTGACGGAAATCACACTTAAGTTTTGCATGTTTTTCCCCGTTCTGCCCCGGGAACAACCGGGACTCCCGATTTCACGCGAACATTCGCGGGAAAGAAATTACTTCACGGCATTCTTCAGAATCTCGGTGAACGAGCCGGGCGCCACAAAGATCAGCAGAATCGCCACGATCAGTGCGTACAGACCGGTGGTCTCCGCGATGGCGCAGCCCATGATCAGCGTCGACGTGACAGCGCTCTTGCTCTCCGGCTGACGGCCGATGGCTTCGCAGGCCTTGGCCACCGCCTGGCCTTCACCGATTCCGGGGCCGATACCGGCGATCATCGCGATCCCCGCGCCAAGTCCCAGCATACCCAGCATGATTCCGATTGCAAGTTCCATTTTTCTCTTCCTCCGTTTTTCAGCCTCACGCGGCCGTTTTTTCCAGGTTCATCCTTCGGTTCTTCCGTTTTTCCTTCCGGGCGTTCCACTCATCCCAGGGCACCGCCTCCGCCACATTCAGCATGGTCAGGATCGCAAAGATAAACGCCTGCATCAGCCCGCTGAATACATCGAAATAAATGCTCAGCACCGCGGGAAGGCCGACGCGCAGCAGGGGCATATCCCCCAGCACTCCGGGCAGCCATCCCAGCAGGGATTTGCTCAGCCCGGTCAGCGCGGATCCGATCAGCGCGGAGATCACCGCGCCGGACAGCACATTCCCGTAGTGACGGAAGGCCATGGAAATCGGCGTCGAAATTTCGCCGATCAGGTTCATCGGGGCAAACAGCGGAATCGGCTTGAACAGGCCGATGAAGTAATTCCAGAATCCGCCCCGGAATTTGTAATACATAATCAGGAAGAACACCAGCAGCGCCCATCCGAAGGTGACGTTCACATCCCCTGTCGGCGCGAAAAGCCCAAGCAGACAAATCAGGCTGGAAAAGGCGCTCAGGCCCATGATCGCCGCGATAAACGGCGCCCAGGCGCTGAAATAATCGCCCATGTTCCCGTTCACCAGGGCCTGGCATTTCTCCACAATCCATTCCGCTGCCAGCTGGCGTTTCAGGCCGGCCTTCGGCGTCAGCCCGTGGGTCAGATACAGACACAGGCCCAGAATCGAGAGGATCACCGCCCAGCTGTTGACCTGGCTTTCGGAAATATACAGAGGCATCAGCGGCGCCTCCGTCTGCCAGAATACCAGCGCGCCGGAAATCGGAACGCCTTCCGCCTGGGGGGTAAAAATCACCTTCAGCGCCATGCAGCAGAGAATCGGCAGGATCATCAGCGCGATCAGCAGCCCATCCACCAGCTTAAACCGGGCGCTTTTCACATCCGGCATCGCTTCTTCAGTCAATCAGATCACTTCCTTCAGCTTCCGTTCCCGTCTCCCCGGAACCCGCTCCGCGCCTCCGGTCAATCGCCGGGCGGAACATCAGACCGATTCGGGGAAACAGCAGCGGAATCACCGTCGCATAAACATTCGTATGGAAAACCGCGATCAGCAGCACACACCCCAGCGCGCTTCCGAGGAGCCTCAGTCCCGCCGAGGCTTTGACCCGGCGAGCCGCCTCCTCCGGCGAACCTCCGGAAACAGCTTTGCTGACCGTTTGGGCGAGGAGGAAAAAACTGCCGATCGCAATCGCCGCGCCGCCGAGATTCCCCAGCAGCACGGACAGATCCCACCTGCGGAGAATCAGAAACACCGCTTCCATCACCAGGCTGAGCAGCACCGTCCAGCAGGCGACATACAGCGTTTCCTTTTTGACCGCGGGATCCAGCTCCGACACAGCCCCTTCCCTCCTAAAAACCTGTGATTCATTTTATTTTATCAAATCCATATCACTTTTGCAACCTCCGATTTTTCGGAAAATGCCGTTGCTTCGTCCCGGAACCGGAACGCTGTTCGTCCCATCGTCGGAATCCTGCTGTTTGTCCGCAAGCCGGAACCCTATTCATCCCCTTTCCGGAATCCTGTTCCTCCGCAAACTGGAACTTTGTTCGTCCCAGCTCCGGAATCCTGTTGTTGACAGGGAACATCCCGAATGTTACAATTTCATTGACACATGGATAATCCATATGAAAGAAGGCTCTGCATATGAAAAAACCGATGCGGCTCCTGTCTCTCCTGCTGGCTGCGCTGCTGGCGCTTCCTTTCGTGTCCGCGGGCGCGGAAGCTTACACCGTGCCGAAAAACCTGAAAGACGTGGAAGGCCTGCCGTCCAACCCGGATGCCCCCGAGATGTCCACGAAAAACGACGGATACACGGAAACCGTGGTTGTGGGCGAAAGGCTGGTTTCCCTGTATGCCAACTGGGATAACGAATTGATCCCGCTGGAAATCGAAGACGGCAAGGTCACCTTCGATATCTCGGGCCGGCATGTCCAGCTGGGCATGGAGGGCAAACACGCCCGGGTCACCTGGGAAGAGCATGAAATCGTCGAGGTTGATGATGATGACGAATTCGAAGATCCCCACCTCCTGGCGTCCAACCTGAAAATCGATCATGACAGCGATTTCTATCATCGGGATTTCGATGATGACGATGATGACGATGACGATGATGACGATGACGACGATACCGAATACGGCTATCACCGGACCCGGCCTTACAGCTCTGAAATCGAGCTGCCGACTTCCTATGAAGTAAAAACGACATCCTCCAACGGAGGCGTTCATCTGTTCACTTCGCCCTATGCCAAAGATCAGCAGCCCGGCTATTTCTACTGGGTGCCCGTGGATCTTGAAACCTATGACGGCGGAAAAACCCACGTAGTTTATGAGCAGAGATTCATCGCCTCCGATGATCAGTCCGCGGACACGGCCACCGTCAGGGCCATCCGGGCCGAAATCGAAGCTGCCGCGAAAAAGCTCGGCATCGAGGCGGATCCGGAGGACTGGCTGCTGGACAACGAAGGATGGACCGACGCCATGCTGCATGTGACCGCCAACTTCTTCTGGGCCTCGGATATCAAATTCTTCGGCGCGGCCTTTGAAGGAAAGCTCGCCGACGGCACCGTGGTTCGCTACAACCGCTCCGGCGAATGCTGCGAGAAAGAAATCCTTATGGAAGGCGCTGATTATTTCGCCAGCGAGAAAGCGCCCGTTCAGGTGAAGGTGATCTGGAACACCGGCCGCAATATGTATAACAAGACCGTCTGGTATATCCGGACCATTGAGCAGACCTACGACGATCA